>NZ_JBYBHH010000013.1:0-211628 GCF_059025405.1 Pseudomonas sp. 5.2 | reverse complement strand
CAGCACCGTTGATCTTCGTAATGTTCACTGGCCTCTTCGCAGCGCAAGGCTGCTCCTACCGGGAAGTGTGCAGCCTTTGCCTGCCTGGTCAGGCGCCTGGTAGGGGCGCGCGGCGGGCCTGGGGCGCGGCCCATAGCAGCTGTGCCACGCCAATGGCGCGCTCTTCGAAACCGCCCTGGCAATAACACAGGTAGAACTCCCACAGGCGCTGGAAGGTTTCGTCATAGCCCAACTCCATCAACGCGTTGCGCGCATGGCGCAGGTTGTCGCGCCAATGGCGCAAGGTGCGCGCATAGTCGGTGCCGAAGTCCTCCAGGTGCACCAGGTTCAGCGCCGTCTGGCGGCTGGCGGTGTCGAGCAGGACGCTTAGCGAGGGCAGGGCGCCGCCGGGGAAGATATAGCGCTGGATGAAGTCCACCGAACGCCGGGCCTTTTCGTAGCGCTGGTCACGAATGGTGATCGCCTGCAACAGCATCAGGCCGTCGTCCTTTAGCAGCGCGGCGCAGTGGCGAAAGTACAGGGGCAGGTAACGATGGCCGACGGCTTCGATCATTTCGATCGACACCAACTTGTCGAAGCGCCCTTGCAAGTCGCGGTAGTCCTCGCGCAGTACCGTGATGCGCTGCTCCAGGCCTGCCGCCTGCACGCGTTGCAGCGTGTGCGCGTACTGCGCCTCGGAAAGCGTCGTGGTGGTCACGCGGCAGCCGAAGTGGGTAGCGGCATGGATGGCCAAGCTGCCCCAGCCGCTGCCGATTTCCAGCAGGTGCTCGTGGGGCTTGAGCTCAAGCTTATGGCAGATGCGCTCCAGCTTGTTCAACTGGGCGTGTTCCAAGGTCTGCTCGGGGCTGTCGAACTGTGCCGCAGAATACATCAGGGTAGGGTCGAGCAGCCGTTCGAACAGCGCATTGCCCAGGTCGTAGTGGGCCAGGATGTTGCGCCGCGCACCGCGTCGGCTGTTGCGGTTTAGGCGATGCAGCAGGCGCAGTGCTGGGCGGCCGAAGCGCGCCAGGCCACCTTCAAGGGCATCCAGCACGTCCAGGTTGGCCACGAACAGGCGGGTTACCGCCGCCAGGTCGGGGGTGCGCCAGTAGCCATGGATATAAGCCTCCCCAGCACCGATCGAACCGTTGCCGGCGATCAGGCTCCAGGCGGCGTCATCGACGATCTCGACTTCGGCATACAGCGCGCTGCCGGCGTCACCGAAGTTCCAGTGCTGGTCATTGCAAATCAAACGCAGGCAGCCTTGGCTCAAGCGCCGCAATTGCGCCAGCACGGCCATCCGGGCCAGGCTGCCAAGCACCGGCGTCAGGCCGGCCGACTTGCTAACGCTCAGTGTGGGGTCGGACATGATCAGGTTCCTTACAGGCGTGGCCAAGGCTCAGGTCGCCCTGGCTGGCGGTGTGGTTGTAGACAGGGGTGCGCTTGAGCAGCAGGCGCAGGGCCTGCCAGTAGATGGCAGACACCGTACGCAGGCTCATCCACGGGAAGCTCAGGATGTAGCGGTGCAAGGCGGGCCGGTCCAGCGGTTCGCGGCGAAGGGCCAGGTGGGCTTCGAATACCTTGTGCCCCTCGCGCCAGTTCGCCATGTGCACGTGCACGCGTTGGCCGTCGAGCACGAAGCGCAGGCGGTAGTCCATGTCCAGCGGCATGAATGGCGATACATGAAACGCCTTGGCCAGGCTAAATGCGTCGGGTTGGCCGTCTTGCACCGGCAGCACGTAGTGGTGGCGCTGCCGCCAAGGTGTATTGCGGACCTCCAGCAGTATCGCCACCAGGTGGCCGTCGCGGTCATGGCAGAAGTAGACGCTCACCGGGTTGAACGACAGCCCCCAGCAGCGCAGTTGCGTGAGCAGGTGCACCGCGCCTTCGGGGGGGTGCCCGGTTGCTTGGCCGACCAGCTGGCGGGCGGCCTGGGCCAACGGTATGCCACGCGCGGTCAGTGCCGGCAAGTAGTCGGTTTCCCGCCAGCACAAGGGCGCCAGCCGCGAACGCGCGAGCCAGCGCGACAGGCCGCGCCAGTGTGTTTGCTCGTCCAGGTCCAGGTAGAACATGCCGACCCGGTAGCGGAATGCATGGTGCCGCGGGGTCAGCCGCCGATGGCTGACCCAGCCATGACACAGGCTGCTGTTCACAAGCGCTCTCCGAAGTATTCTGCCACTTTCAACGCGCTGAGCACGCCGTCTTCATGGAAGCCGTTGCCCCAGTAGGCACCGCAGTAGTAGCTGTGCTGGCGGCCCTGCAATTCGCCTTGGCGGGCCTGTGCAGCCAAAGCCGCGAGGCTGTACTGCGGGTGGCTGTAGCTAAAGCGGGCGAGCACCTGCGCCGGGTCAATCTGTGCGGTCTGGTTGAGGCTCACGCAGAAGGTGACCGGGGCGTCGATGCCCTGCAGGATGTTCATGTTGTAGGTGAGTGCCGCAGGTGCCTGCTCGGCGCCGCCCAGCCGATAGTTCCAGCTGGCCCAGGCTTTGCGCCGACGCGGTAGCAGGCGAGTGTCGGTGTGCAGCACCACATCATTGCTGGCGTAGGTGAGGGTACCCAGCACCGCACGCTCGTCCGCACTGGGTGTTGCCAGCAGGGCCAGGGCCTGGTCGCTGTGGCAGGCGAACACCACCTTGTCGAAGCGCTCGGTACCGGCAGCGCTGATCACAGTCACGCCGTCGGCGTCACGGATCACCCGGGCCACGGGGCAGTTGCGCCGGATACGCTCGGCAAAGGGCTGGCACAACGGTGCCACGTAGCTGCGCGAGCCACCTTCGATCACCCGCCATTGCGGGCGCTGGTTGACCGACAGCAAACCGTGGTTGCGGCAAAAACGCACGAAAAACTGCAACGGAAAGCCCAGCATGTCGGCGCGTGACATCGACCAGATCGCCGAGCCCATGGGCACGATGTAGTGGTTGATGAAGCGCCGCCCATAGCCGTGTGTGCGCAGGTAGCTGCCCAGCGTGGTGTCTTCTTCGATGCGCCGGTTGTCCAGGTCGGCCAGGGCTTGGCGATTGAAGCGCAGGATGTCGCGCAGCATGCCCCAGAACCCAGGTGACAACAGGTTGCGCCGTTGGGCGAACAAGGTGTCGAGGTCATGGCCGTTGTACTCCAGGCCACTGGCGGGGTCATGCACCGCAAAGCTCATCTGGGTCGGCCGCGAAGCCACCCCCAGGTGTTCGAGCAGGCGAATGAAATGCGGGTAAGTCCAGTCGTTGAAGACGATGAACCCGGTGTCCAGCGCATACTGCTGGCCGCCCCAGTTCACGTCGACGGTATGGGTGTGGCCACCCACCCAGTCAGCCGCCTCGAACACCGTCAGCGCATGCTGGCGTGAGACCAAGTGGGCACAGGTGAGGCCAGCGATACCGCTGCCGATGATTGCGATGCGCATGGCGTGCTATTCCCGTGGGTTTCGTGCCAGGCGTTGGCCTAGCTGCAGACGCCAGCGCACCGGCAATGCGCCGAGCAGGCGCAACACCCAGGTGAAAGCGCCGGGGAAGTTGATTTCCAGCGGGCGTTTGGCCAAGCGCGCGACGATGTGCCCGGCGGCGCGCTCGGCGCTCCAGCGCTGTGGCATGGGGAAGTCGTTGCGCTGGGTCAAGGGCGTGTCGACGAAGCCAGGGCTGACGAGGGTGACATCAATGCCCTCGCGGACCAGGTCGATGCGCAGCGACTCCACCAAGTAACGCAGGGCCGCCTTGGACGCGCCATAGGCGCCGGCACGGGGCAGGGCCAGCCAGCTCACCGAGCTGCCCACCACCACCAGGTGCGGGCGCTGGCCACGGCGCAGCAAGGGCAGGGCAGCGGCAAGGCAGTGGCTGGTGCCGATCAGGTTGGTGCGCATCACCCGTTCGACCAGCGCCGGGTCGAAGTGCCCCGGCTCCAGGTATTCGCAGGTGCCCGCGTTGAGGATCACCAGGTCGAGTGCACCCCAGGCATGCTCGATCTGCTCGGCGACCTTGGCGACCTGGCCCGGTTCGTCGTTATCGCCGATGGCCAGCATGGCCTGCTGCGCAAACCGCGCCGCTAAGGGTGCCAAGCGGTCGGCCTGGCGGCCACCCAAGGCCACCTGATGCCCCTGCTCCAGCAAGCGCAGGGCCAGCGCCGCGCCCATGCCACTGCTGGCACCGGTCACCCAGCAGCGGCTCATGCCAGCCTGCCTTTGAGCCAGCGGACCGCGCTGCCCATGATGGGGACGTGCTCGTAAAGCAGCGCACCGGCGTCGAAGTAATCCTGATGAAAGTGAACCCGCTCGTGCCAACGCAGGTGGCTGCAGCCTTGCAGGCTGATCAGCGCGCCATTGCCTAGGCGAGGGTGGCGAAAATGCAAGGTCCAGCGCAGGTACCCGTGCCCCGGCTGCACTTCGTCGTAACCCTCGAAGGTGTAGCGTACCTCCTGCACGTTCGCGTACAGCTGCGCGAAGTACCCCCGCAGCGCAGGCAAGCCGCTGATCTGGTGCAGGGGGTCGCGAAAGGTCACGTCCTCGCTGTACAGGTCACCGAGCATGTCGAGGGTGTGCGCATCGAGGCTGGCAAAGCGTTCGGCGAAGGTTTGCAGGTAGCTGTGCATTCACTTTCCTGTACAAAAAAGTTTTCTTGTACAGGTATAGTTTAGCTTTCACCGCAAAGCTATACAGGATGATTTTTTTGTACAGTTTTTACCCGGTGACCGCCAAACGGTGGCCTTATTCCGGCGCCTGCGCCCCGGCAATATGCCGCCCGGCCACGTAACCGAACGTCAGCGCCGGGCCCAGGTTGATGCCACCTGAGGGGTACCAGCCGCCAAACACACTTGCCATGTCGGTACCGGCGGCATAAAGCCCGCCAATCGGCTGGCCTTGCTCATCCAGTACCCGCGCATGGCCATCGGTGCGCAAGCCGGCAAAGGTGCCAAAGCAACCGGGCTGAACCTTCACAGCATAGAACGGCCCTTGTTCGATCGGCGCCACGCACGGGTTCGGCCCGCTGTACGCCGGGTCACCCTGCTTGCGGTTGAACGGCGTGGAGCCGCGGCCGAAAGCCGGGTCCTGGCCGTGGCGCGCATGGCTGTTGTACTCCGCGACGGTGGCACTCAAGCCGACAGGGTCTATGCCGCAGGCGCGGGCCAATTGTTCGATGCTGGCACCGCGCTTGAGGTAGCCACTGCGCAGGTGCGGCCATACCGGCAACGGCGCAGGCCGGGCGTGGCCTAGGCCGTAACGCCGCAAGAAGCGGTGGTCGCAAATCAGCCACGAGCAGGCTTCCTCGCCCGGCGGCACCGCCTCGAGCATGGCTGACACATAGTCGTAGTAGCCGTGCGCCTCGTTGACGAAGCGCTTACCGCTGGCCAACACGCCAATAACGCCGGGCTTGCCGCGTTCGATGATGTGCGGGAAGTGGCCGACGCTGCCGTCGCGGTGCGGCACTTTGGAGACCGGTGCCCAGGCCACTGCAGATTTCAGGTCGGTGGCCACCACACCGCCTGCCGATTCGCCAAGGCGCAGGCCATCGCCCGAGCAGGACTGCGGGGGCAGGGCGAGGTTGTCATGGCCACTGGCATCACGCGCAAACAGCTGCCGGCGCCGCGCACTGTCGTTGGGGAAGCCCCCGGCGGCGAGCACCACGGCTTTCGCCCGGACGGTAAGGTCACCCTGCGGTGTGCCTATCACGGCGCCGCGCACTTGGCCGTGCTCAATCAGCAGGCGCTTGGCCGGGGCAGATTCCAGCAGCCGCACGCCCAGGTCTTCGGCCGATTTGGCCAGGCGCGCCACCAGGGCCACGCCGTTGACCAGGTGCATGGCCCGGCCATGGCGGGCGAGGTGGTACAGGTGGCGGCCAAAGCGCTTGCACACATGCAAGAAGGCCCGTGGCGAGCGGGTCATGTTGAGGAAGGCGGCCAGGTCAGGGCCGGCCATGATCGGCATGCCCATGAACGAGGTCTCGCGCAGGGTCTTGCGCAGGCGGGGCAACAGCGCGCCGACCTCGCGGGCATCATAGGGCGCGGCGATCACCTGGTGCCCACCGGTGGCGGCGCCGGGTGTGCCGCCATGCATGTCGGGGATGGCGTTGCCGTCGACAAACTGCAGCGCAGTGTGTTTCTCGAAAAAGGCGACCATGTGCGGGCAGGCCTCGAGGAAGGCATCAACCCGTTCAGCATCGTAATACGTGCCCAATTCGTTACGCAGGTAGGTGCGGGGCTGTTCGATGTCTTCAACGATGCCGGCGCGGCGGGCCAGCGGGTTGCGGGGTACCCAGGCCCAGCCACCGGACCAGGCCGTGGCACCGCCGAACACCGGCGCCTTCTCTACCAGCATCACGCGCTGCCCATGCCAGGCTGCCGTTACCGCTGCGGCCAGGCCGGCGGCGCCTGAGCCAATGACCAGAACGTCGTATTCGGCTTGCAAGGTGTCGGTAGGCATCGCAGGGTCTCCGGTATTATTATTGGAACGTGATTCCATATTCTTTATGTGAGACGGTGCCGGATGCAAGTGAGGCCGTGCAGAACTGGTCGATAACCGGACACTTCAACGCCCGCCTGCTGCGCCGATGGCCGTGGCTGTGGAATCATCTTCCAAAATTCATCCATTTTTCAGGGACCTTAGCCATGGCTGGTAGTCAGATCGAACGCGCCTTCAGTCTTGTAGAAAGCCTGACCGGCGAGCCTGAGGGCCTTGCCCTGCAGACCTTGGCCGAGCGCCTGGAGATTCCCAAAAGCGCCACCCACCGCATGCTGGCCGAGCTGATCCGCCTGGGCTACGTGCGGCAGAACCGCGACAACAGCCGCTATCAGCTCTCTGCCAAGCTGGTGGCGATGGGCTTTCGCTACCTGTCCAGCAGTGGCGCCGACATCATTCAGCCGATTCTCGATCGCCTGGCCCAGGACAGCGGTGAGCTGGTGCGCCTGGGCGTGATCGAGGGCAGCCGCCAGACCTGGATCGCCAAGTCCCAGGGCGCGCGCTCCGGCTTGCGCTACGACCCCGACATGGGCCGCGATGCCCCGCTGTTCTACACCGCCTCTGGGCATGCCTGGCTGGCCAGCCTGAGCGACGACGAGGCGCTGCAGATGGTCTTGCGCCAAGGCATCGCCGACCCGGCACAGTTCGGCCCGAATGCGCCGCGTTCCACGGATGAACTGCTGGGCTACCTACAGCGTGCACGGGAGCGTGGCTATGCCTGGGTCGAGCAGACCTCAGCGGTGGGCACGTCAGCGTTGGCCGCCGTGGTGCGGCGCCCACGCACCGACGAGGTGATCGGAGTGCTGAGCATCGCCGGCCCCAGTGCCCGGCTGGCGCAAGCGCGCCTGCCTGAACTGGCAGCGCTCTTGTTAGCGGCAGTGGGCGAGTTGTCGGCGGCCAGCCAGGCCAGTGAACTGTTTGCCTGAAGCGCCGCCTGTTCATTAGTGGTCGATAACCGCACAGTCTGTGCAGGCGGCGCTTCTGTAAAGCGGACCCCGGTTCTAAATTGTCGAGTATGAATTCTGGAACACTGTTCCGTAATTTATGCCCGACAACAATGACAAGAGGACAGTCCGTTGAATGCACCGCTTCGTATCGCCCTGATTGGCGCCGGTATCATGGGCCGCCAGCACTACCAGCAGCTGCGCCAGCTGCCGCAAGCGCAGTTGTGCGCGGTGGCAGACCCCGGCCCGCAGGCTGAGGCTTTCGCCGCCGAATGCGGGGTGGCCTATTACGCCGATCACCGGCAGATGCTGGCCAGCGTCAAACCCGAGGCCGTGATCGTCGCCAACCCCAACAACCTGCACGTGGCCACCGCGCTCGATTGCATCGCAGCCGGCGTGCCGGTGCTGGTGGAAAAGCCTGTGGGCGTGCACCTGGACGAAGTCCGTGCGTTGGTCGAAGCGTCCAAGCGCTGTGGCGTGCCTGTGCTGGTTGGCCACCATCGTCGGCACAACCCGCTGATCGCCCGCGCGCGCGGCCTGATCGCCGAGGGGGCGCTGGGTAGGCTGATCAATGTCACTGCGCTGTGGCAGTTGCAGAAGCCTGACAGCTACTTCGACACCCCCTGGCGCCGCGAGCCGGGCGCCGGTTTTTTGCTGACCAACCTGATTCACGACCTCGACCTGCTGCGCTACCTGTGCGGCGAGGTCGTGCAGGTGCAGGCGTTCACCCGCAACGATGTGCGTGGGTATGCCAATGAAGACAGCGCCGCCGTGCTGCTGCAGTTCGCCAACGGGGCGCTGGGCAGCCTGACGGGTTCCGACGCGGTGGCTGCACCCTGGAGCTGGGAGCTGACGTCCGGCGAGAGCCCGATCTACCCGCGTCAGGATGGCCAGCCCTGCTACCTGCTGGCCGGCAGCCACGGCGCACTGAGCATTCCGCAGCTCAAGCACTGGCAGTACGGCGAAGCAGGCTCCGGCTGGCACACACCCTTGCTGCAAAGTGGCTCCGAAGCGCCGGCAGGTGAAGCGTTGACCTTGCAATTGCAGCACTTCATTCGCGTCGCCCGCGGTGAAGAGGCCCCCTTGACCGACGCTGCAGATGGTGGCCGCACGCTGGCCCTGGTCGAGGCGATCCGCCAGGCAGCCGAAAGCGGCCGGGCCTGTGCCCCCGAGACGATCGCCTGACGCGAGCCCCCTTCACACCTTTAATTGCCTTCAGGTAACGAACATGACTGACCGTATTTTTTCCCTTGCCGCGCTGACGGTGCTCGAGCTTTCGCCGCCGGCCATGGTGGAGGCCGCTGCCCGTGCCGGCTACAGCCACGTGGGCCTGCGTTTGGTGCCGGCTACCGCAGAGGAGCAGCACTTCCCGCTGGCGGTCGACGCTGACCTGCGCCGACAGACCCAGGCGCGCCTGCGCGACACCGGCATCAAGGTACTCGACCTGGAAATCCTGCGCCTCAAGCCTGAAACCTGTGTTGCCGATTTCGAAGCCATTCTGGCGGTGGGTGCCGAGCTGGGCGGGACCGAACTGCTGGTGGCCGGTAACGACCCGGACGAGGCACGCCTCACAGAGCGCTTTGCCGCACTGTGCGACCTGGCGGCGGGCTATGGTATCCATCCGCACCTGGAGTTCATGCCCTGGACCGACGTTCGCGACCTGCGCCAGGCCATGCGTGTGGTTGCCAACGCTGACCGGGCAAACGGCTGCGTTCTGGTGGACGCCTTCCATTTCAACCGCTCCGCTTCCTCACTCGACGACCTGGCCCACTTGGCACCGCAGCGCATGCGCTATGCGCAGCTGTGCGACGTGGCCGGCCCGGTGCCGGACGACATGGACGAGATCCTGCGCCAGGCCCGCAACGAACGGCGCTTCCCGGGTGATGGCGATGCTGATTTGATCGGCCTGTTGCGTGGCTTGCCGGCCACCGTACCGCTGAGCCTGGAGATTCCGACGCGGCAGTTACTGGAGCAGGGCGTGAGTGGCGAGCAGCGTGCGCGGATGGCGCTGGAGAAAGCCAAGGCGGTATTGGCGCGGGTTTGAGCTTCAAGGGCCACTGTGCGGGCGCAGAGACAAAGATCGAAAGCGAGTCCCCCATCCTGTGGGAGCCGGCTTACCCGCGAAGAAGGCGACGCGGTATATGGCACCGGCTTCGCCGGTGTTCGCGGGTAAACCCGCTCCCACAGGTCCCTGCTAAATCAATCAGGTATGTGTTGTTCTGTGAGAGGTAACCCAGCCCTTTGGGCTGCGTTGTCGAGCAGAGAACAAAGATCGCAAGCAAGTCCCTAATCCCTGCTAAATCAATCAGGTATGTGTTGTTCTGTAAGAAGTAACCCAGCCCTTTTGGTTGCGTTGCCGCGAAGAGAACAAAGATCGCAAGCGAGTCCCCAATCCTGTGGGAGCGGGTTTACCCGCGAAGCAGGCGACGCGGTGTATGGCACCGGCTTCGCCGGTGTTCGCGGGTAAACCCGCTCCCACAGGTCCCTGCTAAATCAATCAGGTATGTGTTGTTCTGTAAAAAGTAACCCAGCCCTTTTGGTTGTGTTGCCGCGAAGAGAACAAAGATCGCAAGCGAGTCCCCAATCCTGTGGGAGCGGGTTTACCCGCGAAGAAGGCGACGCGGTATATGGCACCGGCTTCGCCGGTGTTCGCGGGCAAGCCAGCCCCCACAGGCGCCTGCTAAATCTAATAGGTATGTGTTTTTCTGTGAGAGCTGGCTTGCCAGCCAAGCGCTGCAAAGCAGCGCATGACAGTAAACCTCAAGGCCAGTCCAAGTTAGCGCACAGGTCCAATGGCCTGTCTGCAGGCAAAAAAAGAGGCTCCGAAGAGCCCCATAGAGGAAACCTGGTTAGCCCTTAAGCGGCCTCAATCCCACGCGGCGCCATGAAGTACATCCACACCAGGGCAATGAAGTACATCACCGGAATCATGGTGAACAGCACCGCATAGTTATTGTGGGTGACCGTCAGCACGCTGCCGACGATCTGTGTCATGAACATGCCGCCGATGGCCGCGCACATGCTGCCGAAGCCGAACACCGTGCTCACCAGATGCTTGGGCGTGTAGTCCATGACCAGGCTCCAGATGTTCGCGGTCCAGGCCTGGTGCGCGCCGACCGCCACGGCGATGGCAAGCACCGCGACCCATAGGCCACTGGCGTGGGCAGCGAAGACGACGCTGACGATGGTGCAGGCAAAGATCAGCATCGAGATCAACCGGGCACGGGTGGCGCGCACGCCGCGGCCGATCAGCCAGGACGACAGAATGCCGCCGCCGATGCTGCCGAAGTCTGCAGTCAGCCAGATCAGGATCAACGGGATGCCCATCTGGGTGACGCTGATGCCCAGGTCGTACTGCTGGTTGAGAAACGGCGGCAGCCAGTACAGGTAAAACCAGAACACCGGCGCCGTGATCGAGTAGGCCACGGCAAAGGCCCAGGTGCCGCGCTGGCGCAGGATGCGGCTGAACGGCACCGGTTTGGCTTCGGGCTCCACGTCTTGCTGGATATAGTCCAGCTCGCTCTGGCGAACGTGCGGGTGCGCCTCAGGGTTGAAATACTTCAAACCCCACAACACCACCCAGACCAGGCCAAGGCTACCCATGGCGATGAACGCGGCCTGCCAACCCCAGGCAGCGAGAATCAGTGGCAGCAGCGCCGGGGTGACCATGGCGCCGACGTTGGTGCCGGCGTTGAACAGGCCGGTGGCGATGGCGCGCTCGCCGGCGGGGAACCACAGGCGCGTGGTCTTTACACACGCCGGGTAGTTGGCCGCCTCGGTCAGGCCCAGAATGAAGCGGCAGACCATAAAGCCTGCTGCCGAGGTCGCCAGGCCATGGGCGCCGGTGGCCAGGCTCCACAGCAGGACGGCGCCGAAGAAGGCATGCTTTACCCCGACTTTGTCGATCAGCCGGCCCTGCAGTACAAAGCCGATGGCATAGCCGACCTGGAACCAGAAGTTGATGTTGGCGTAGTCCATCGCCGTCCAGCCCATGTCCTTGGCGAGAACGGGCTGCATGATGCCGAGGGCGGCACGGTCGATGTAGTTCAGGGTGGTGGCGAAGAACACCAGGGCAAGCATGCCCCAGCGGGTCTTGCCGACGGCTAAGGCGCCGCGCACCTTGTCGCCGATGGATCCATGGGCGAGGCGGGGGCTGGCAGTGTTGAACTTGGAAGGGGTCATGTGAAGTCGTTTCTTGAAATTGTTTTGAACGGCAATGCGTCTGGAACGCGGTTTTGCCCAGGGCAAGGCTGGGCGTGCAAGGTCATTTATGGTGAGCAGTGAAGGGGGGAGCGTCAATTCAAAGATGGGGCTACTGTTCGATGATCGAACAAAAGTGACGCGGCGTCTTCTGGCTGATTGCACAGTGCCATGCCTGCCAGGTAACCGAAGGTCATCCCAGGGCCAAGGGTGATACCGCCGCTGGGGTAGTGCCCGCCCATGATGCTGTGCATGTCGTTGCCGACCGCGAACAGGCCAGGTATTGGGCGCTGCAGGCTGTCCAGCACCTGGGCCGAAGCATTTGTGTGCAGGCCAGCGAAGGTGCCGAGGCTGCCGGGCAGCAGTTTTACCGCATGAAAGGGCCCGTGCAGCAGCGGCCTCAGCGACGGATTGGGCGCGTGCAAGGGGTCGCCCTGCGCACGGTTATACAACGATGCGCCACGCTGGAAGTCCGGGTCCGTACCCTGCGCCGCATGGTGGTTGAAATGTGCCACGGTGCGCTGCAGTTGCGCTGCGTCGATCCCGCAGCGTGCGGCCAGCTGCCCCAGGGTAGGACCGCTGAGCAGGTAGCCACGGCGCTCATAGAAGCCGGCAGGGAAGGGGAACGGTTTGGCCCAGCCGATACCGTAACGACGTTGCGCGGCGTGGTCACAGATCAACCAGGCCTCGGGCGCCTCACCGAGTGGCGTGGAGGTGAACAGCGCATTCATGAATGCATGGTAGCTGTTGGCCTCATTGACGAACCGTCGACCGTCTCGGCGTACGGCAATGAAACCCGGCTTGGCGCGGTCGATCAGGTGCGGGAAGTGGCCGAGGCTGCCGTCGCTTCGCGGCACCAGTGAGACCGGCGCCCAGGCCCCGGCGTGGGCCGCCGTGGTGGTGACCTGTGCGCCGACTTGTTCGCCCAGGCGCAGGCCGTCGCCGCTGTTCTGTGGTGGTGCTGCGCAGTAGTGGCGATCGCCCTCGGGCGCATGGGGGATCAATTGGGCGATGCGCTGGCGGTCATGGGGGAACCCGCCGCAGGCCAACACGACACCGCGTCGCGTATGGATCACCTGGCCATCGCTGAACTGCACGCCTGTGATACGCCCATCCCTCAGCAAGCCTGTGGCCTGCCGGTCATGCAACAGCGTCACGCCCAGGTCGAGGGCACTGCGCAGCAGGCGCGCCACCAGCGCGTTGCCGTTGACCAACTGCAGGCCGCGACGGTGCAGCAGCAAGTCGCGCCCATGGCGCAGCAGGCGTTTGCCCACGTGCCAGGCCGCCTTGGGTGAGCGGCTGGCGTTGAAGAAGGCGGCCATGTCTGCGCCACCGGCGATGCCCATGCCGGCCAGGCTGACGATGTCCAGGGGCGGCCGTAGCCGGTGGATCCAGTGCCCAAGCAGGCGCCCGTCGAACGGCTGCGCACACAGGGAGCGCCCGCCACGCGCACTGCCATCCCCCTCGTGCATGTCGGGCATTTTCGTCCCGGACTGGAACTGCACGGCGGTATGTCGCTGGAAGAACGCCACCATCTCCGGTCCATGGCGCAAAAACGCCTGCTGGCGTGGGTCCAGTTCGGCGACGTGGGTCTGTGCGCGCAGGTAGCGTTCTGGCGCATCGTCGGCTTCGACGGTGCCTTCGGCGATCGCCAGCGGGTTGCGGGGTATCCATAACCAGCCCCCCGACCAGGCGCTGGTGCCGCCGAACTGGCTGGCCTTTTCCGCGACGATCACCTTCAGGCCGTGATGGGCGGCGGTTACTGCGGCAGCCAGGCCAGAGGCGCCGGAGCCGAGGACAAGTACGTCACATTCCAGGGGTTGCATGGAGGGGCTCCGGTCAGGTTGGAGGGGGCGTTAGTTACTGCAGCGGCGAAAAGCCGGTCGGCCGCATCAACCGCGACTGCAACCGCAGCACCGCGCCCAGCTCGCGATTGCGCTGCGAGAACTCCGCCCAGCGCGGGTCCGCCGCCATCGCCGCGCGGCGCTGCATGCGGTCGTCGAGGCTGGTGTAGGCCCACAGGTGCACCACCTGGTTGACCTCGCCGAATTCACTGGTAAAGAAACCGACCAGCTTGCCCAGGTGCTCGCTCTGCACCGCCAGCGCGTGGCTTTGGTACAGGGCCAGCCAGTCGGCCATTTTCAGTGGGTCGAGGGTGTAGGTTCTCAGTTCGTAGTACATGCGTTTGTCTCCAGAGGTTGGGCCTGCGCCTGCAGGCGGTTGGCAATATGGCTGGCGGCGATCCAGCCGAAGGTGAGGGCAGGGCCAAGGGTGATGCCTGGGCCGGGGTAGGTGCCGTTCATCAATGAGTTCATGTCGTTGCCCGTTGCATAAAGGCCGGCAACCGGCGTACCGGCGCGGTTGAGCACGTTGGCATGGGCGTCGGTCACCAGGCCGCGTGCCGAGCCCAGGTCGCCGGTGTGGAGCTGGATGGCGTAGAAGGGCGCTTTGACCAGGGGCGCGAGGCAGGGGTTGGGCGTGTGATGCGGGTCGCCCATGTAGCGGTTGTAGCTGTTGCCGCCTTTGTCGAATGCGCGGTCGATGCCGTTGCGGGCGTCGGCGTTGAAGCGCTCCAGCGTCGCCTGCAATGCCTGAGGGTCGACGCCGATGGCCTCGGCCAGGGCGTGCGGTGTGGCGGCACGGTATAGGTAGCCGGCGTCGATCAGTGCCGCGTTGTTCACAGGTTTCGGGCGTGCCAGGCCCAGGCCGTAGCGGTTCATGGCCTCGGCGTCGCAGATCAGCCAGCAGGTGGTGAGGTTGCTGGCGAACATGGTCTGCACGAAGTGATGGTAGGAGTTCGACTCGTTGACGAAGCGCTGCCCGGCCGGGTTGATCGCGATCACCCCCGGTTTGGCACGGTCGGTGACCAGGTGCGGGAAGCGTTCGCGCTCACCATTGGCATGGCGCAATTCGGAAACGGGTGCCCAGAAGAAGTTGGCGGCCAGCCCCTCGCCGTAGGCAGCATCCACCGCTTCACCCAGGTGCAGCGCGGCGCCGTCATTGGTTGGCGGCGACATGGTCAGGTGCGGCGCATCAACGCCTGGGCGGTAGGCGGCAGCCAGTTCGCCGGCTGCAAAGCCGCCCATGGCGCAGACCACGCCACCCCGGGCACGCACCTGCACGCGCCGGCCTTCGTGCTGCACCACCACGCCAGTCACCGCGCCGTGCTCGACGATCAGCGCCTTAGCCTCGCTGCGCAGCCACAGTTGCGTGCCATGGGCAAAGGCCGTGGTGGCCAGGCGTGCAATCAGCGCATTGCCGGTGGTCAGGCGGGTGCCACGGTGGTGGCGAAGGCGGTCCAACGCATAGCGCGCCATCAGCTTCAGGCAATGCCACAGGGAGCTTGGTGATTTGCGCAGGCCAAGAAAATGCTGGATATCCACACGGTTGACCATCATCCCGCCGAACAACAGCATGCCCGGCGGCGGCATTTTCAGGTCCTTAAAGCGCGGGCCGAGGCGGCGGCCGTCGTACTCGACCATTTCCAGCGCCCGGCCGAACTGGGTGGCGCCGGGCTCATCCGGGTAATAGTCCGGTGAGTGCGGGCGCAGGGCATAGCGCAGTTCGGTGTGGCGCTCCAGCCAGCGCAGCGCTTCATGCCCGCGTGCAATGAAGGCGTCTACCAGCGGTGCGTTGTAGCCGGCACCAATCACGGTTTTCAGGTAGGTGCGCATGGCTTCGGGGGAGTCTTTGGCGCCGGCTGCACGGGCTTGATCGGTGCCATACACCCACGCCGCACCGCCGGAAATCGCCGACGTGCCGCCGAAGGTGTCGGCTTTCTCCACGACCAGTACCTTCAGGCCAAGGCTGGCGGCCGTGGCGGCGGCGGCAAAGCCCCCGGCACCACTGCCGAGGACCACCAAGTCGTACACCGGTTGCGCGTGTTCGGTAGCGGCCATGGCTCAGATCTCCAGCGGGGTGACGCCCATGAAGGCGCCGAGGTGGCCGAGTTGGGCGAAGGCCATCTGCGGTCCAGTCTGGATCGCACAGCCCCGGTCGCGTGCCTGCTGCAACAGTGGGGTGATTTCTGGCGAGGTGACCACGTCGGCAACCAACGTGGAGGGTTGCAGGGTTGTCAGCATCGGCGCTGGCAGCGGCAACTCATCGGTGCTGCCCATGCCAACCGGCGACGCGTTGACCACCAGGCCGAACGCTTCCAGCGAGCGGTAGTGGGTGGCGATGTCGAGACTGGGGAAGGCCGTGCCGAGTACTTCGCAAAGCGCGCCAACGCGGGTAGCGCTGGGGTCGCTGAGTGTGATCTGGCGCACGCCCGCTTCGCCCAGTGCGTAGGCGATTGCACTGCCCACCCCACCACAACCAATCACCAGCGCGCGTTTGCCTGCCGGTTGAAAGCCCTGTTTGCGTGCGGCGCCAAGAAAGCCTGCGCCGTCGACATTGTCGCCGAGCAGGCGGCCGTCACTGTGGCGGCGCACCACGTTGACCGAACCCAGTGCGGCGGCGCGTGCGCTGAGGCCGTCCAGGCGTGCGGCCAGTGCCTGTTTGTAGGGCACGGTGACCACGCAACCGCGCAGGTTCTGCCAGCCGCGCAGGCTGCCGACAAAGGCTTCCAGCGCAGTCTCTTGCAGGTCGATGGGGAGCATTGCCAGGTCGCAGCCGTTGCTGGCGAACCAGGTGTTGAAGTTTTCAGGCGATTTCACCTGGGCGATGGGTGAACCGACGATGGCGACCAGTTCTGTCGAACCCCGAATCATGCTGACCTCTGTGCTTGCTGTTGTTGTGCAGCAAGGGTGACGGGGTACTGGGCGCTGGGAAACACGCTTGCCAAGCGGTTAGTGCGATAATCGCAATCAGCTAGCGATTATTGGCGGTTAATAGCGAAAAATGTCCCTCAGTTTCCCCACTGTAGGAGCAGCCTTGTGCTGCGAAGAGGCCGGCGGCAAAACCCTCGATCTTCGCTGCTTTTACTGGCCTCTTCGCAGCACAAGGCTGCTCCTACGCGGGCTCGCGCATCACTGGAGAACTCCAATGAATAAACCCGATATCCACCCCCGCGACCTGATCGCGGGCTTGCAGAAAGGCCTGGCATTGATGCAGCTGTTCAGCGTCGATCAGCCGCGCCTGACCGTGCCCCAGGCAGCCAGGCAATCGGGCCTTACCCCCAGCGCCGCGCGCCGCTTCCTGCTGACGTTGGTACACGAAGGCTTTGCCGACACCGACAGCCGCCAGTACTGGCTCACGCCCAAGGCGCTGCGCATCGGCCAGGCCTACGTGGACTCGGCCCAGTTGCCGCGCATGCTGCGGCCCATCGTCGAGCAAGTGGCGCGGCAGACCCAGGAGCATGTCTCGGTCGGCACCCGTGACGGCGATGAAATCATCCACCTGGTGCGCAGCCGCTACAGCCACATCGCCTCGTTGTCGATCAGGCCCGGCTCGCGGGTGCCGATGTACTGCACCGCCGGCGGGCGAATCTGGCTGGCAGCGCTGGAGGAGGCCGCGCGCGATGACTACTTCTCACGCAACCCGCTCCGCCCGCTCACGCCCTATACCCAGACCGATCGGGCGCTGCTGGAAGCAGAGTTGCAGCGCGTGCGCCAGCAGGGCTACAGCATCGTCGACCAGGAATACGAAATCGGCATGCGCGTGCTGGGGGTACCGCTGCTGGACCGTAGCGGTCAGTTGAAGGCGACGCTGACGATCACCACCCACGCCTCGCGGTTGAGCGTCGACGAGATTCGGCTGCGCTACCTGCCACCGCTCTACGAGGCGCAGGCGTTGTTGAAGCCGGTGGTGGGCTGATTGTTGCGCTGTCAGCCAGCGGGCTACAGCTTGAACGTCAATTGTGGATAATGGGCCTAGCTGACGAGCCTTATCGTGCCCGTCAGATGCAGCAATCGCCTACGCTATGCTTCACAGCGTTTTTTTTATATATATAACAACAAGATAAGGATATTTCAGATGACGATCGAACGCCTGCACACTGACGCTCGCATGAGCCTTGTGGTCAAGCACCAAGGCACCGTGTACCTGTCCGGTGAGGTTGCCAACGATTTTGCGGGCGATGTGCAGCAACAAACCCGTGAAACCTTGCAGAACATCGAGCGACTGCTCGACCAGGCCGGCACAGACAAGACACGGATTTTGTCCGCAACCCTCTACCTCAAGGACATTGATGCCGACTTCGCGGGCATGAATCAGGTGTGGGACCAGTGGTTGCCGCACGGGTGTGCGCCAGCGCGTGCGACGGTGCAGGCCAAGTTGTATGACCCTGCCGTGCTGGTTGAAATCTCTATTATCGCAGCGCTCCCTGACGCTTGACCGCCCGCTGGCAAGCCAACGCGCAGGTACACCGCTGCCCTTGAGAGCAGTGCTTGCCTGTAGGAGCTGGCTTGCCCCGCGATCACCGGCAAAGCCGGTGCCATGCACCGAGGTGCCTTCATTGCCGACAGGCCTGGACAATCTTCTACCGCCGAACGGAACTACCGCCCAGGCCACGCTTTCTCAAGGCTAGCTGCCTGCTTTGAAAGTGGCGTGATATTCGCATCCATGTGAATAACGCTACCCGCTTGCGAGCACAGGGCAGTGTTTTGGTAAGTAGGAGGTAGGCATGTCAGACAGGAGCAGCCTCAGGAGCAGAGCGACGGTGCTGTGCTTTCGCAGTGGCAAAATACTCCTGGTGCGTAGAAAGGCCAGGAAATGGGGCTTTCCGGGGGGCGGTGTGGGCACGAATGAGGCACCGTTGCACGCCGCCAGCCGAGAGCTGAAAGAGGAAACAGGGATATGCCGTGAGCGCCTGGTGGCGCTGTGCACGCTGCAAGTCGGTAACACCCTCCATTACATTTTTACCCTTCAGCTGGACGATCAGGACAAGCCGGTGCCGAAGAACGAGATCGTCGCTTGCAAGTGGATTGAGCGCGATGCACTGAATACCTCCCTCCTCAAGCCCGCCGCTGCGGCACTGCTGCGTAGCGAACTGCCGGCGCTGTGTGCTTGACCCGAGTCGCGCAGGGCAGGGCGCTTGGTTAGCCGTCACGGCGTTTTCGGCCTGCTTCATAACGCGACAGAAGAGGCTGCACGCTTAACCCATGCACGACAATACTCAGCGCCACCACCGACAGCGTGAGGTTGGTGATGGCCGTGGCATCGCTGGCGCTCAGGCCGTGGTTTACCGAGTAGAACAGGTAGTAAAGGCTGCCGATACCACGTATGCCGAACCAGCCCAGCATGCCGCGCTGGCGAAGGTCCAGCAGGCCACGCCCTGGGATGATCAGCGTGCTTAGGGGCCGAATGAACACGAACAGCGCCGCGCCTACGGTCAGTGCGCGCCAGTCCCAGTGCTCGATCAACACGACACCGAGCAAGGTCACCAGAAACACCTCCATCGCCCGCTCCACAAGCCCACCAAACGAGAGCATGTCGCCTAGCATGATGCCGGCTGCGACCTGCGTGTCTTCCAGCGCGGCGATATCGCCTTTGACCGCGTGCTCCGGTGCGACATGCTGGTGGCCGACCACAGGCTGCACAAGGTGTTCTGCAGGCGCTTGTGGGGTAGGGCTGGCGTGTACTTCGGCCTGTCGCAGGCCCAGCCCGGCAGCGAATACGGCGAGAAACCCATAGCCATGGATCAGGTCGGCGACCACATAAGCCATCGCGATCAGCGCCAGCGCCAGGTAGTCGTTGGGTGAGAGGGTGCTGTCCTCGTGCCGGGTGCGCAGGTACAGGGTCAGGTGCCCTAGGCCGCGCCCCATCCAATAACCGCTGAGCAAGCCGGCGGGCACCGCCCACAGCACGTCTTGCCACAGCCAGTCAGTCAGCCATTGGCTGCCTGCTGCGCCCTGCACAAGCAGCAAGCCCAGAATTACGAACGGAAAGGCAACCCCATCGTTGAGCCCTGCCTCACCCGACAGGCTGAAGCGCACGCGGTCGTAGTCCTGCGCGTCATTGACCTGGACCAAGGTGGCCAGCACCGGATCGGTCGGGGCCAGGATGGCGCCAATCAACACCGACACGCCCCAGCCCAGGTTCAGGCCGTAATGCAGCACCAGGCTGACCCCGGCGATGCAAGCCAGCATGACCGGCCCAGCCAGGAAAACCGCCACCCGCCAGCTGCGGCTGCTCAGCGGCAGGCGCAGCTTGAGGCCGCTGACGAACAGGGAAAACAGCACGGCGACCTCGGTCAGGTGCTCCATCCAGCCGTGCGCATCGGGCAGCTCGAGTTGCAGCAAGCCGAGGCCACCGGGGCCCAGCGCGACGCCCAGGGCCAGGCACACGACCGAGGTCGTGACCGGGATCCAGCGCAGGTAAGAGGAGGTCAACGCCAGCAGCAACAAGACTGCGCCGAGCATGGCCACCCAGACGATGAAGCTCATGTGCGCAGTGCCTCCACGGCGTCGGGCTCTGGGGCTGGCGCAGGCAGGCAGCTTTGCTAGCCACCGGCTGGGTCAGACACTCAGTCTAGTCGTCGCCCGAACTGCCGCAGGTGACAAGGCGGCGGGCGACCCTGCCTCAGGCTCGCGTATTGTTGGGCGCACCGGCAGTACTGCGGCCTGTAGCTGCTTGCCAACGGCGTGATCGAACGAAAGCCTACCGTCTATCTGACGCTCCTCGATGATACGCCCGGCGTCCAACACGACCACCCGTTGGCAGAAGTAGCGCACCAGGCTCAGGTCATGGGTGATCAGCAAGAACGCGGTGCCGTGCTCGCGTCGAAGTGCGTCCAGGCGCTGCAGCAGCTGCAGTTGCAACACCCGGTCCAGGTTTGACAAGGCCTCGTCCAGTATTACCAGTTTGGGTGAGATGGCCAGCGCGCGGGCGATATTGGCGCGCTGCAGTTGGCCACCACTGAGTTGGTGCGGCAGGCGCTCGGCATGCTCGCTGCGCAGGCCCATGTGCTCTAGGAGCTCCAGCGTACGGGCGTTGCGTGCAGCTTCGTCCAGCTCGCTCAGGTGACGCAACGGCTCGGCAATGCTCCAGCCGATGCTGCGTTGCGGGTTGAACGCGCTGGGCGCGTCCTGGAGTACCAACTGAACGGCGCGCAAGAAAGCACGGGCCTCACCGCCGCGCAGTCGGCTGACCTCTTGGCCGGCAAATGTCACCTGGCCACACGCGGGTTTCTCCAGGCCGAGCAGTAACCGAGCAAGCGTGCTCTTGCCGCTGCCGCTGCTGCCGAGCAGGCCGAGCGACTCACCGGGCTGCAGCTCAAGCTCAATGCCGTCGAGCACCCGCAGCCAGCCGCGTCTGCTCAGTAGCCCTCCGGAACGGTAGCCATGCCCGAGTTGGTTAACGTGCAGCAGGCTCATGGCTGGCTCCCGTTTAGTAGCTGATGGGCTTCAAGCAGGGTGCGGGCGGTGGCGCTGGCCGGTTGATCGAACAGGCCATGCACTGTTTGCCGCTCGACGACGCGCCCCGCTTCCATCACCGCGACATGGTCGGCGCAGCGGGCAACCACCCCCATGTCATGGGTCACCAACAGCACGCCAAGCCTGTGCTGCTGCACCAGCTTCATGAGCAGGTCGAGAAAGCGCGCCTGGCTCACGGCGTCGAGGTCGCTGGTGGGCTCGTCCGCCAGCAGAAAGGGGCTTTCGGCCATGAGCGCAAGGGCGATCATCATGCGCTGCAACATGCCACCGCTGAGCTGGAACGCGAACGACTGCAGGACCCGACTGCGGTCACCCAACCCCACGGCCTCCAGGCATTCATCCATGCGCGTACGTGCAGCGCTGCCGACGACCCCCCGCAGTTTCAGGGTTTCCTGGGCATGGCTAGCCATGTTGCGCACAGGGTTGAATGCACTGCGTGGGTTCTGCAGGATCAGGCTGGCAAGCTGCCCACGCACCTGATCGGCTGCCAATGGCTTGCCATCGTGCAGCAACTGGCCGCGTGTACGGCGCAGGCCTGGCGGCAGCAGGTCAAGCAAACCCAGGCAACTGAGCGATTTGCCCGATCCGCTGTGACCGACCAGGGCACAGACTTCACCTCGGCGCAGCTGCAGGTCGACGTCGTCCACCAACACGCCAGCACGCCCTTCGATACACAGGCCTTTGAGCTGTAACGTCGACACGGGCATTCAATGAGCCTCCTGGGTTGGGTCCAGGCGATCACGCAACGCATCGCCCAGCAGGTTGAACGCCATCACCGAGAAGAAGATCATCAGCCCGGGCAACAGCAGCAGTTGCGGCTGGGTCCAGATGAACTCCTTGGCATCGTTGATCATCACCCCCCATTCGGCACTGGGCGGGGTGACGCCAAGGCCGAGGAAGGATAGCCCCGAGACATGCAGCATCATGTGCCCGATGTCCATCGTGGCCAGCACCAGCAAGGGGCCGGCAATGTTCGGCAGCACATGCTGGCGCAGCCGCGCCCAACGTGAGGCACCGGCCAGGCGTGATGCCATCACGTATTCGCGGCCGCGTTGGGCGATGACCATGCCGCGCACCATGCGCGCATACCATGCCCAGTGCGACAGGGCGATGGCAATGATCACGTTGCTCAGGCCAGTACCCAGCAGGGTGACGAAGAAGAACGCCAGCACCAGCGTGGGGAAGGTCATGAACATGTCGCACAAGCGCATCAGCAGCAGGTCGACCTTGCCACCGACAAAACCGGACACCCCGCCCACCAGCAGGCCCAGAAACAGCACCAGCGCCAGTGTCAGCACTACGCTGCCCAGCGACAGCCGTGTGCCGACGATCAACCGGGACAGCACGTCGCGGCCAAGGTGGTCGGTGCCCAGCCAGTGGCTGCTGTCCGGTGGCAGCAGGCGTCGGCCGAGGTCGACCAGGTCCGGGTCGTGCGGGGCAAGCCATTGGCCAAACACGGCCAATATGCAGAGCACGCTGACCAGTACCAGCCCTGCTATCAGGTTGGCCTGGCCGGCCAGCGTAGCGCGACGGAAGATGGCCAGTACACTCATGCGTCCACCCCTTCAAGACGGCTGCGAGGGTCGAGCCAGGCATAACAGACATCCACCACCAGGTTGCAGACCATCAGCAGGCCTGTCAGCAGCAGGGTGAAGCACTGCATGACCGGAAAGTCGCGGTTGAGCACCGCCGACACCGCGAAGCGGCCGACGCCGGGCCAGGCGAAGATGGTCTCGATTACCAGTGCCCCGCCGATCAATTCCCCGATGTGCATACCGGTGGCCGTGACGAAAGGTAGCCAGGCGTTGCGCAACACGTGGTCACGCCATACCCGGCGCTCGGGCAGCCCGCGGGCACGGGCGTAGGTGACATAACGCTGGCCGCTGGCCTCCAGCAGGCTTGCCCGCAACAGGCGGGCGTTAATCGACATCGACATCAGGGCAATCGCCAGTACCGGCATCACCAGATGCCCGGCACTGCCGCGGCCCAGTGGCGGTAGCCAGCCCAGCCAAAGGGAAAACAGCGCAATCAGCAGAAACGCCAGCCAGAAGTTGGGCATCGAGACACCCAGGAACGTCACCGCGCGGACGGCGTGATCGGGCCAGCGCCCTTGCCAGCGCGCAGCCACCAGGCCAAGCGGAATCGACAGCAGCAGGGTGCAGGCCAGGGCCAGGCCGCCCAGTTGCAAGGTGGCGGGCAGGTAGTAAAGGAGGTCGTCGAGCACCGGCCGCCCCGTGAGGTATGAAATACCGAAGTCCAGCTGCACGGCCTTCGCGAGCCAGGTCAGGTACTGCTCAAACAACGGCCGGTCGAGGCCCAAGGTATGGCGGACTTCGGCAATGGCCGCGTCAGTCGGCGGGATGTGCGACAGGCGAAGGTAGTCCAGGGCCGGGTCGGTGCTGCCCAGGTGCAGCAGCACGAAGACCAGCAGTGAAACACCGAGCATTACCGGTACCAGCAGTGCCAGCCGCAGCAGGATATAGCGCAGCATGTCAGTCTCCCTGCTTCGGTGTCATGGCTTCGAACGGCACGTCGAACAGCGTGCTGCCAAATTGCACATGGGCAACGGAGTCGCGGCGAACGCTGATAGCGGTAAGGTAGGAAATCGGCAGGTACACGGCTTGCTCATGCAAGGTGGTGAGGATGAACCGGTACTGTTCGGCGCGTTGCTGCGCGTCGGTACTTGCCAGTACCTGGCCAATGCGTTGGTCCAGTTCGTCCTTTATCGCCAAACCACGCTGCGCCATGTAGTCGGCATGGCCGGCATAGCGCATGGAGCTGACAAAGGAGTGCGGGTCGTAGGGCGCTCCCCAGGTGTCGGCGAAGATCATGCCGAAGTCGCCATCGCGCTGGCGCCGGACCAGCCCACCTTCTTCGACCGCACGCAACTCGATGCGCATGCCGACGTGAGCCAGCTCGCCTTGCAGCACTTCGGCCAGGCTCTTCTGCAGTGCGCTGGTGCCGAGGAATACCAGTTCGATCGACAGCGGTTCACCGGCCTTGCTACGTACCGTTGCGCCTGCAGGCAGGGTCCAGCCGGCAGCGTCAAGTTGGCGGGCGGCTTGGGCAGGGTCGTAGGCGTAGGGTTTCAGGCCGATGTCGGCATAGGGCATGTTGCTGGCGAACAGGGTATCGGCACGGGGCTCGAGGCCATACAGAATCTTGTCGATGATTGCCTGCTTGTTTACCGCTTGGTTGATCGCTTGACGCACGGCCAGGTCACGGGTGGCGCCGTGCCCGGTGTTCATCGCCAGGGTGCGGGTAGCCAGCGGTGCCGAGAGGGCGGTGGCGAAGCCTTGGTCGCGCAGGCGCACGAACGTGCCGGCGGTAATCTCGCCGGCGGCCCCTTGAATCAGCTCGAGCTCGCCGGCCTGCAGGGCCAGCGCGCGGCTGTTGGGATCAGGGATGACGTTTACCCGCACCTCGCCATAGGCCGGTTTTGCGCCCCAGTAAAAGGGGTTGCGGGCAAAGCGGTCATACTCGCCCAAGCGCGATTCGATACGCATCCATGGGCCGGTGCCGGCGGGTTCGCCAGGTTTGGCCTGCGGGGAGCCGAAGCGCAGCGGGCGCACTTGGGCCAGTTCCATCAACGTTGGGTAGTACGGGTGCTTGAGCACCAGGCGCAAGGTCAGCCGGTCAGGGGCCTCGATGTGGTCGAGGGTGGTGACCAGCTCCATCCAGCGATGGCGTTGGCTATTGGCAAGGACGGCATCCAGGTTGGCCTTGGCAGCTGCAGCGTCGAATGGCGTGCCGTCACTGAAGCGCACGCCATCTCGCAAGTTGAAGGTGTAAGTCTTGCCATCGTCGGAGACTTGCCAAGCCTGTGCCAACCACGGCTCTACAGTGCCCGCCGAGGTGTAACGCACCAGCGGTTCATACACCATGGCCTGGGCGTACATCTGATTGGGCGAGTAGCCGCGTGGGTCGAGTGGGCCTGCGTTAACGGGCCAGGAATACACCAGCGTCGGGCTATGTTGGGGTGTGCTGTCTGCGTGTGCGCAGAGGCTCGCGGCGACCATCAGAATGCCCCAGAGGGCGGGCTTTGGTTTAGCTGACTGCTGCTTCACACGGGGTCCCCACTTCGACGGAGGCGTAAGGCTAAAGAGTGGTGGGTATGATGTCCATGCAAAAACTTCTTACTGAACGTTACAAAATGCCGCGCCAGAAAAGGCAATAGAAAGCCCTGGCGATGATTGAACCGTGACGCGTTCGCCCAGGGCCTGAAGTGGCGAGCTCAGGCGACCTGTTTGCCACAAGCCGGTTGACGCAGCGGGCTTTTGATGGTCATCTGCGCGCCTGTTTCAGGTGCCCCCTGCCGCCGTGCATGGGGTGAAACGGGAAGCCGGTTCGTCATCGTTCGATGATCAGTCCGGCGCTGCCCCCGCAACGGTATGCGAGCGAAGCATTCAAGACACCACTGTGCCCTGGCATGGGAAGGTGAAGGCTTCATGACCCTCGCGAGCCCGGAGACCGGCCTGAAGCATCGTTTGGCAAACCCGCGGTGGGCGGGCGCAGGCCGGTTTCCGTGGGCGTGCTCGCCCGCGATTCCTCTTTGCGTTGTTCCCCCGGGATTCTTTCATTCCTGCTTCAAGTGGAACGACATGTCCCGTTATTCGCTGTTCAGTTCTCTGCCAGGTACGCTGCTGCACGCCAGCCTGGTGCCCTGTGTTTTTCTCTCTGTTGCCGCCCACGCCGCCGAGGCGGACAACGCCCTGGCGCTACCGGCCACGGACATTACCGGCACGGCCGAGCACAACCCTCAGCCCGACCTGCATACCCCAGGCACCAGTGGCTCGAGGCTTGGCCTGACGCCGCTGGAAACCCCAGCCAGCGTGACCAGTATCAGTGCCGAGCAAATCCTCAAGCGCAACAACGCCACGGTGCAGGACGCGGTCACCCGTTCACCCGGCATCACCTTCATCGGCACCCCCGGTAACGGCGGCACGGCCTTGTCGGCCCGCGGCTTCACCGGGCACAGCTCGACCATGCAGTTGTACGACGGTACCCGGCTGTACGTGGGCGCCGGCACAGTGACCTTCCCGGTCGATACCTGGTCGGTCGAGCGCATCGATGTGCTGCGCGGCCCGGCCTCGGTGCTGTACGGGGAGGGCGCCACCGGTGCGGTGGTCAACGTCGTGCCGAAGAAGCCCTTTGAAGGCGAAATCCGCAATCACCTGCGCCTGGGCTACGGCTCGGATGACCGTCGGCAGATGGCCCTGGACAGCGGCGGCTCGCTGACCGACACCTTGAGCTACCGCCTGAACCTCAACAAGCTGGCCAGCAACGGCTGGGTCGACCGGGGCGATTCGCAGAGTCTTGCCATCAGCGGCGCGCTGCGCTGGCAGCCCAGCGATGAACTGAGCTTCACCCTCAGCCACGACTACGGAGACCAAGACCCGCAGCAGTACATGGGGACGCCGTTGGTGGACGGGCATTACCGCGAGTCGCTGCGCGATCACAACTACAACGTCGACAACGCCGAAGTGCATTACAACGACCAGTCCACACGGCTAGTCACCGACTGGGTAATCAACGACAACCTCACCGCCAGCAACCAACTGTACTTCCTCAAGGCCCAGCGCCGCTGGCGCAACGCCGAGACCTACACCTGGCTGCCAGGCGACCAGGTGCGGCGCAGCAGCTTCATCAGCATCAAGCAGACCCAGGAACAGCTTGGCGATCGCCAGTCGTTCACCCTGCAACATTCGCTGTTCGGCCTGGACAGCCAGACTGTGGTGGGCGCCGACTACAACACGATCCGTTTCGTGCGCAAGCACGACTTCGGCAACACCCTGACCGATACCGTGCCGCTGTCCGGTTCCGGTGGGGGCGAGTACATCAGCAACGACCCTTACCGCTCGCGCGAAGCCAACCAGGCCAAGCAGTTCTCGCTGTTCGCCGAAAACCGCACGCAACTCACCGAGCGCCTGTCGTTGATCACCGGTGCACGCCGCGACCAGGTGCACCTGAACCGCGACGACCTGGATGCCGATACCCGCACCGATCGCAGCTTGTCTGGCGACAACTGGCGCGCCGGCCTGGTGTTCGCGCTGACCGAGGACCTGTCGGTTTATGGCCAGTACGCCACCAGTACCGAAGGTGTGAGCAACCTGCTCACCCTCAACGCCACGCAGCAGCAATGGGACCTGAGCACCGCCAAACAGACCGAAGCCGGCATCAAGCACATGCTGCCTGACGGGCGAGGCGAGTGGACCCTGGCGGCGTATCACATCGTCAAGAAAAAGCTGCTGAGCACCGACCCGCTCAACCCCACGCTGCAACAGCAGGTCGGCCAACAGTCGTCGGACGGCATCGAGGCCACCCTCGAACTGCGCCTGCCGTATGACGTGCAACTGTCTGCCAACGCCGCCTGGGTGCGCGCGGAGTATGACGAGTTTGCCAGTGGCGCCAACGACTACTCCGGCAACCAGCCGATCAACGTGCCGCGCCGCTCCGCCAACCTGTGGTTGAGCAAAGACTTCGGCCAACGCTTCAGTGCCGGCGCCGGGGCGCGCTATGTCGACAGCCGCTACGCCGACAACGCCAACACCGTCGAGGTGCCCAGCTACACCGTGGTTGACGCCAACATCGACTGGCACGTGCAACCGGACCTGACCCTGGGCCTGCAGTTGAACAACCTGTTCGACCGCCAGTACGCCACCACCACGGGTAACAACGGCCGGCAGTGGTACCTGGGCGAACCGCGTTCGTTCTTCGTCACGGCTGACTACAGCTTCTGAGCCTGTCGCACCGGCCCCTGGCCGGTGCTTCCTGGAGGTGATGCCCATGACGCAACTGCACATCGAGGCCCTGGACTGGGCCCTGCTTGAGCGGGGACGGCCGCCGCGCCCGCTGCTGCAGGGTGTGGACCTGCGGGTGGAACAGGGCGAGTTCGTCGGCTTGATCGGCCCCAATGGCAGCGGCAAGACCAGCCTGCTGCGGTGCGCCTACCGCGCCAACGAGCCTGCCGAGGGCCGTGTGCGCCTTGGCGGTGATGACCTTTGGCAACGCAGCGCACGCTGGAGCGCACAACGCATCGCGGTGGTGCTGCAGGAGTTTCCCGACGCGTTTGGCTTGAGCGTTGGCGACATCGTTGCGATGGGGCGCGCACCGCACAAGGGCTTGTTCGACGGCGACACGGCCGAGGACGCCCGGCAAGTGGCCCAGGCACTGGCGCAAGTTGGCCTTGCCGGCCAGGGCGAACGGGCCTTTGCCAGCCTGTCTGGCGGCGAGAAACAGCGCGTGCTGCTGGCCCGGGCGCTGGTGCAGACGCCACAGCTGCTGCTACTCGACGAGCCAACCAACCACCTCGACCCACGCTACCAGCTGGAGCTGCTTCAGCACCTGCGTGGCCTGGGCCTGAGCATTTTGGCCAGCTTCCACGACCTCAACCTGGCGGCTGCGTTTTGCGATCGGCTGTACGTCATCGACGGCGGGCGCATCGTCGCCTGCGGTACGCCACAGCAGGTGCTGACCCCCGCGCTGCTGCTGCAGGTTTTCGGCGTCGAGGCGCTGGTCGACCCGCATCCCCTGCATCCCTACCCACGCATTACCTGGATCACCCGAACATGACTGTCCGCTACCTGATCGGCCTGTTGGCGCTGCTGACCGCGCTGCCTGCGATGGCCAGCGATTACCCCCTGAGCGTGCGCAGCTGTGACCGCGACATAACGTTCACCCAGCCACCGCAGCGGGTCGTGGTGCACGACGTGAACATGACCGCCATGCTGCTGCACCTGGGGCTGCGCGAGCACATCATCGGCTATACCGGCTTCACTGCCAGCAAGCACCGCGACCCGTGGGTGGATGCAGCGCTGCAGGGCGTACCACCGCTGGCCAGCCGTTACCCTGCCATCGAAACCTTGCTGGCGGCTGAAACCGACCTGTTCTTTGCCGGCTGGAACTACGGCATGCAGGTCGGTGGGCCAGTCACGCCCAGCACGCTCGCGCCGTTCGGTATCCCGGTGTACGAGCTGAGCGAGTCGTGTTCGTGGGTCATGGCCCAGCAACGGGCCAGGCTGGATGACGTTTATCGCGACCTGGGCAATCTAGGTCGGATTTTTTCCGTCGAGCCCCAGGCCGACGCCTTGATCGCGAACATGCGCACGCGCATCGGTGACGTGCAGCGCCGGGTTGAACACGCGCAGCCTACGCCCCGTGTGTTTCTGTACGACAGTGGCGAAGACCGCCCGACCACCTCGGGAAGGCTGGGCGTACCCCAGGCCCTGATCGAGGCGGCAGGCGGTCGCAATGTGATGGACGACGTGTCTGCCAGCTGGACCCAGGTGAACTGGGAGAGTGTGGTGGAGCGCGACCCGCAGGTCATTCTGATCGTCGACTATGGCCCGAGCAGTTGGCAGCAGAAGCGCGATTTCTTGCTGCGCCAGCCGGCGTTGAAAGACGTGCAGGCGATTCGTGAGCAGCGCTTCATCGTGCTGACTTATCTGGAGGTAACGCCCGCTGTCGAGAACGCCCTGGCCATCGAGAAGCTGGCTGCTGCCCTGCATCCGCAGCTGTTCCAAGGTGCCGTTCAATGAGGGTCGGGCACAGCCCTGTGGCCTACCGGTGGTTGATCGTGATGCTGAGCGCACTGTTGCTGGTGTCGTGCCTGATCGCCCAGGCATTCGGCCCCGCATCGGTACCGCTGGCCCACGTGGCCGGGATCGTCGGCCAGCAACTGGGCATCGCCGGGCCAGGCGAGTGGTCCCAAAGCCAGGCGCAGATCGTCTGGCTGATTCGCGCCCCCCGGGTTTTACTGGGGGCCTTGGTGGGTGCCGGCTTGGCACTGGTCGGCACGGCGCTGCAGGCCGTGACCCGTAACCCCCTGGCAGACCCGCACCTGCTGGGCGTCAGCTCCGGCGCGGCGTTGGGGGCGGTGCTGGTGATGCTCTACCTCGGCGAATTCATCGGCGCCTTCAGCCTGCCGTTGGCGGCGTTCATGGGCGCGGCGGCGAGCATGATGCTGGTGATCGCCGTGGCGCGGCGCCATGGCCGCATGGAAAGCGACCGCCTGCTGCTGGCGGGCGTCGCCGTGTCGTTCGTGTTGATGGCCGTGGTCAACCTGCTGCTGTACACGGGCGACCAGCACGCCGCCGCCTCGGTGGTGTTCTGGATGCTGGGAGGCTTGGGGGCGGCGCGCTGGCATGTCCTCTGGTTGCCGGCGCTTTGCGTGGTGCTGGGGCTGGTGGCCTTGCAGGTCATGGGGCGCGGGCTGAATGCGCTGATGAGCGGTGAGCAGACCGCAGTGAGCCTGGGCTTCAGCTGCCGACGCCTGCGCCTGCAGGTGTTCACCTGCACCTCGTTGCTGACCGGTGTGCTGGTGTCGCTCTCCGGTGCCATCGGCTTTGTCGGCTTGATGGTACCGCACATGGCGCGGGCGCTGGTGGGGGCGGAAAACCGCCGGCTGATGCCGGTGAGCGCACTGCTGGGGGGGATTTTCCTGGTCTGGGTAGACGTGGCTGCACGCACCCTGATCGCCCCGCAAGACCTGCCGATCGGCATTGCCACTGCGGCGCTTGGCGGGCTGTTTTTCATTGCCCTGCTCAAGCGCTGAACGGCGGTGGCAGGCGCCCGCTAGGGCTGCAGGAAATCAGTGACCACGTTGGCGAACGCTTCTGGCTGGTCGAGCATGACGAAGTGGAAGCTGTCGTCAATGCGCGTGAAGTTGATGTGCGGGGTATTGGCATAGGCGTTGCGGAAGGTCGCCTCGACATTGGCCGCAGGGATGCCGTACACCGGGTCATAGGCATAGACGACCTCGACCGGCACCTGGATGCGATCAAGCTCTGGGCGCAGGTCGGTGGTCATCAGTTCGTAAGTGGCTTGGGCCGTGGTCTGCCGATCCGAGCTTGTCGCCGCCGCAAGCAGCACAGGCCGGGCTGCTTCGCTTTTTACCAAGCGGGCAATGGATACACGCTGCAGGGCTTCAGCCTGCTCAGGCGTTGACGCCAGCAGCGAATCGCGGAATGCAGCCGCCTGCGGTTCGGCCGTCTCGCGGGTTGCGAAAGGGTTCATGAGCAGTGTGTAGAAGGGCAGGGCATCGACGATCATCAAGCGCGCGACCTGATCGGGGTGACGCGCGCCGAGCATCAGCGCCACCTCGCCACCCAACGAGTGACCAATGATGACCGGGGCCTTGAGGTGCTGGGTGCGGATGTAGTCAGCGATGGCCTCGGCCGTTGGCGCCACGACTTCTCCACGCGAGTCGGACACCGCAGGTGCGCCGGCGAAACCTGCGACCTGTACCAGGTGAAGGCGGTGGCTGCGCTGCAAGCGGGTGGCCAGATCACGCCACACCTCGCGGGAAGACGCCAAACCTGGGATCAAGATCACATCAGGGCCGCTGCCTTCGACCGTTACCGAAATGCGGTCTTTGTTCACCTGTGTCGGCGTCACGGGCGCCGGCTGGGTGGCCGATGCCGGGGCTGACAGCAGTGTGAACGCGGCGCCGAATGCCGCGAGGAGGGTGCGTGTACGCATGACATTTTCCTTTTGTCCTGTTCGCCGTCCGCTACTGCCAACGGGGTAAAACCGCTGGAGGATACCATCCAGCCTGTCTAATTAGCCTGCGGCAGCTATCTAATTCGAAGCGTCTGTACGGTAGCGCACAGACCGCTTGCGCCATTGCGCACAGGCTTTAACGGTCTGCATCCCAGGTGCAGCGGCTGTGAGGTTTCACTCAAGGCGTAAGGATATGGCGGACAAATACGTTGGAAAAAAAGTTGGGGTGGGTACGGATAATGTGGTCTACGTGATCAACATTTATCAGGATGAGACCGTTGAGCGCTCGCCCAATGGAATGATTCGGCATGAAGGTCCGGTGCATTATGAAATGCAATTCGGTGGGGCCGTGCGGCAGATATCGGAATCCGAATACGAAATCGCTAGCACGGGCGTGAGGGTCAGTGTGCAGGAAGGTGACAGCTAAACAGCACAACCTCACAGGCTGTTTACGCTCGGGGCCATGCCTGCGCGGGCTTCAGGTTAATGAAATCGCGCAGGCATCTCAGCCCGGTCAGGCGGCTCCCTTGGCCTGTTGTTCCAGGTGCACCTGCAAGGTCGGGTCGATTTGCAGAGCGCTGGCCAGTTCATCAAGGTAGGCCCGCTCTGCGGCCTGCTGGTCATCCACCAGCATCACGCTGGCCAGGTACATCTCCGCAGCCATGGCCGGGTCCTGTGCCGACTGTGCCACTTCGGCAGCATCGAGGGGTTTGCTGACTTCGTCATCCAGCCACTGCTGCAGTTGCGGGTCGCTGGTGTGACGTTTGATTTCTGCGTAGATCAACTGTTCTTCTTGCTCGTCGATGCGCCCGTCAGCTTTGGCTGCCGCAATTAGCGCGCGCAATATTGCATGGCTGTGGCCCTCGGCCTCGGGGCCGGACAATTGATCGACAGTACGCATGGCCTGTTGCGGGGCTGCCGCCTGGCTGCGCTGCCAGCTTTGATAGGCCTGGAACGCCATCATGCCCAGCGACGCCAGGGCCGCGTAATTGGTGCCACCCGTGGCGCGCCCCTGGCTAACGCCGCCAGCGCTGCCGCCACCCCGCAACAGGCCGCCCAGTAGACCGCCAAGGCCACCGCCGCCACCCGCGGCACTGCCGCCGTTAAGCAAACCACCCAGCAAGCCGCCCAAACCGCCCAGGCCATCTTGCGATGACAGGCCGCCGCTGCCTTGTTGCGCTTGCGAGCCTTGCCCGGCCCGAAGTAACTGTTCGAGAAGATCACTGGTGTTCATCGCCCCGCCCTCGGTCGGTAGTCGTTGCCCAGACAAGCAACGATAGCCCCCTCAAAGCGATTCGCCATGACCGTTTGGCCGACGGCTAAGCGTGACATTATTGAAGCAGCTAGGGAATGCATCCCCGCTCGTGTGGTCTGTACAGGCACTTTGCAAAGGACATGCGCCATGTCGATACGTACTGCACGCTGCTTGCTGCTTCTGCCGTTGTTTGCGGGCTGCCAATATTTACCTCTTACCGATTACTTCGTCGCGCCTGAAAACGAGCCGGATCCCGCGTGGGTTCGCGTCGTCAACTTCACGCAGCATGCCACTATTTACCAATACGAAAACGGCGTGCGCTCGGGCGGCGTGATCCGCACCGGGCCGCTGCCGTTCATCAATACACAGGACCAGGGCATGCCCAAAGCCGGGCAGGACTTGACGTTCGACTACTTCGAAACCCGTGTCAGGCCCGGTATCAAAACGCAGGTGGGCATGTTCTGGGAGGGGCCGCGTACGCAATCCTGCATGGTCGTAACTCAGTTCACGCCCCAGGCAGGGCGCTACTATCAGTTCAGGTTGACCTCCGGTTCAGGCGGTACCTGCACGCTGTATCCCACGCTGATTGAGCGCGACAAAGACGGCGCCGAGTGGCACCTCGTCCCCAACCCGCAAGTGACGTACCCCCACAGCGGGCCAACGGCCAAAACGACTTACAGTAACAGTCGCTTCGAAGACCCCGACTACCAACCCCCTGCGGGTCTGTACCCGGGCATGTAACGGAGTTGAACGAATGACGGAAAAGCCCGTGTACCTGTTCGCCAAGGTGCGGCAACCCTGTGAATATCGTCCCAACGTAACAGCCATCGTGCTGTTTGGTCTTGAGGTCGAAGGAGGGGAGGACCCGCCGGTTTATCTGGAGATTCGCTTCATCGATTACTGCGCTCAACAGGTTGAAGGCGATCACCTGATGCTGTCATTGGCGCAGGCCCTTGAGTCCGCGCGCGCCGATTACGGGATTTTGCCGGCTGATTGGCGTGCGCTGAGCCAGGAGGAGATTGATCGGATTGATGGGTAGCGGGCGACGCTTTAGCTTGTAGGTGAATCGCACGGCCCTGTTATTCCGGCTGCATTCGCCTGTTCCAGCCAAAAGTGTCGGCACAGGGTGCCAGCCATTGCCGTAGTTCTGGATTGCGCGCCAACGCTTCGGGTTCCAGCAAGCGCGCCCCTATATTGGCATGGCGCAGGAAGGTCACCTCGAGGCACTGCTGCAACTGTTCGACCAGCAAGGGGAAGCCCATCAGGTTGTGCAGGCGGGGCCACTTGATCTGCTTGCGGTAGCGCAGTTGCTGCGACTCGATGCGCAGGTCATCGTTGGGGCGCCACTGGACGTTGAAGAGCTTGTCATGACGCGACAGGTCGACCCACCAGCTACCGTTGGCCGGGATGTGCAGATCGAGTTTCAGGCTTTCAGGCCGCAACTTCTTGCGTTTGTAAAACCAGTGCTCGGGCGGCTCATTGCTCAGGTCAATGGAGCAGACGCTGTAGGACACCTCAGGGACATTGAACTGGGTAAACCATTCAGCGATTTCGGGGTGGGTCGGGTGATCGAACATGGTTGGCCTCGTCCTGAGAGAGCGGTCAGACAGTGCGGTAGCTTAATGGCTTGTTGGGTGGGGTGATAGCAGACAGTCACCACCGCCTGCTGTCGACTAACCGGACGTGAACGACCTCCGTCCGAGCCATGTTCTAACTTCTCAGTTGCCAAGGCTTAGGACTGGGTCCATACCAATGACATCTCTGCCAAAGGAGTCACCGCATGTCAAAGCTATATCCAAGTATTGATCCTGAGGGGCTGGTCGAGTATTCGGTGGTCTACACCGACCGCTCGCTCAATCATATGTCGCAGGCATTTCAAGGCGTGATGAAGAACATTTCCAGCACCCTGAAACAGGTCTATAACGCTCAGGCTGTTGCAGTAGTGCCGGGTAGCGGTACATTCGGCATGGAATCGGTAGCGCGGCAGTTTGCCACCGGCCAGCAGTGCCTGGTGATCCGCAACGGTTGGTTCAGTTATCGCTGGAGCCAGATCCTTGAGATGGGCAACATTCCGGCGGCTACCACGGTGCTGAAAGCCCAACCGATCGACACGGGTCGCCAGCCAGCCTACGCGCCCCCGCCTCTGGACGAAGTGTTAGCGGCCATTGAGGCGCACAAACCGCAGATTGTCTTTGCACCACACGTTGAAACGTCATCCGGGATTATCCTGCCCGACGATTACTTGCGGGCCATTGGCGACGCTGTGCATGCAGTGGGGGGGCTGTTCGTTCTGGACTGCATCGCCTCAGGCACGCTTTGGGTTGATATGGACAAGTGCGCAGTCGACCTGCTGATCAGCGCACCGCAGAAAGGTTGGAGCGCCTCCCCTTGCTGCGCGCTGGTGATGCTCAGTGCTTTGGCCCTCGAGCGCATCGAGCAGACGCATAGCAGCAGCTTTGCCTGCGACCTGAAAAAGTGGCTTCAGATCATGCAGGCATACGAACAGGGCGGACATGCTTACCACGCGACCATGCCCAGCGATTCTCTCGCGCGATTCAACGACGTGATGAGCGAGATGCAAGCCTACGGTTTCGACAAGGTGCGCGATGAACAACAGGCGCTGGGCGATCGCGTCCGCGCAATGTTGACCGGCAGAGGCATCAAAAGCGTGGCCGCAGCCGGCTTTCAGGCCCCGGGTGTAGTAGTGAGCTACACCGATGATCCCGACATCAAGAACGGTAAGAAATTTGCAGAACACGGCCTACAGATAGCCGCTGGAGTGCCGTTGCAATGTGATGAGCCGGCCGACTTCCAGACCTTCCGTATCGGTCTGTTCGGGCTCGAAAAGCTGCACAATATCGAGCGCACGGTCAGCACCCTTGAACGGGCGCTGGACGAAGTGATGGTGAACTGAGCCCTCCTTTTGGCTGCAGCACGGCTACGGCTGTCAGCTAGGGGTCGAAAGGGGTTACTAGCGAGCGGCTGCAATCGACCCATGGCTGCCGTTGGACTCACCAACATTTATAGTGGGAGCGGGTTTACCCGCGAAGCAGGCAACGCGGAGGATGGCACGGGCTTCGCCCGTGTTCGCGGGTAAACCCGCTCCCACAAAGATCACCTCAGACACGACTGGCAGCCATGGGTCGATAGCGGTCACTAGCGAACAACTGCATTCGACCCATTGCGGCCGGTCACGTACGACTGCAATCGATCAAAAAGCGTCTGCTGAATCGCGGGTTTGTGGGGCGGGTAAAATTCAGATGCTCAGGTCGGTGACTCAGTGCTTGTAGAGCAATGCTTCAACTACAACGCCAAATGCTGATGAATGTTCACGGCGATTTGGGTAGTAGAGATGGTAACCGGCAAAGGGTTGGCACCAATCTTCCAATACCCGCACAAGGCTGCCATCGGCTAGCTCCTTCGCCACCATGTCTTCCGGCAGGAAACCCAAGCCACATCCCGCCACGGCCGCACGCAGAATCGGCACGCTGCTGTTGAACGTCCATTGCCCTTCGACACGGGCCTTCAGTTCATGGCCATCCTTTTCAAAGTCCCATTGCATCAGGCTGCCATGGGTGGGGAGGCGCAGATTGATGCAATTTTGCGCGGCCAGATCACCGGGCTCCTTCGGCACCGGCCGCTGTTTGAAATAATCAGGTGAGCCCACGACCGCGATGCGCAGGGGCGGCCCGATGGGTACGGCGATCATGTCCTTGGCCACCTGGTCTCCCAGGCGTACACCGGCGTCATAGCGTTGCGCGACGATGTCGGAGAGGGCGTAGTCGACGGTGATTTCGACATTGATGTCCGGGTAGTCGGGAAGCACCTTTGAAAGCTTGGGCCACAGAATGTTGTTGGCGGCGTGTTCGGATGCCTGAATTCGCACATTGCCTGCCGGGGTGTCACGAAATTCGCTGACCGCGGCCAGTTCGAGTTCGATCTCATCGAACCGCGGCGCCATCGATTGATACAGCCGCTGACCCGCCTCGGTCGGCGAAACGCTGCGCGTGGTACGCGTCAGCAAGCGCACGCCCAAGCGGCTTTCCAGCGCGCGCATGGTATGGCTCAGTGCCGACTGCGAGACGCCAAGCTGGGCGGCCGCACGGGTGAAACTGCCTTCGCGGGTGATGACCACGAAGGCTTGCAGGTCGTTAAGATTAGCGCGTGACATTGATGAGGGCCTCTCATGAAGGGGCGCGGGATTGATCCATGAAAGCAGGTTGCACACGGATGCGCGACCCCCAAGCGTGTTGATTACAAGGTGCGGCCGTAAAACGCGGTCAGTTTGCCAATCGCGGCATCGACATAACGCGGTACCCAATAGGTTTCGATGTGCGTCGCGCCGTCGAGGATAAACACTTCCTTGTCGGTGGTGCCGGTGGCTTTGGCGAAGGCGTCCTGCGTCATGTACAGGCTGTCGGCTTTGCTGCCGGCGATCATCAGCAGCGGTTGGTTGATCAGCTCTATATGATCAGTGGCGTCGAAACGCATCAAGTCGATCAGGCTGCTGGTGGTGTATTTGAAGGTCGAGTTCGGGTGCGCGTGGGTCTTCCAGTAGTACTCATAACCTTGGCGATACAGCTCGAAGGGCAGTTTGGCAATCTGCTCGTCGGTGAGGTTGGCATCGCCCGAATACAGCACCGCGCCGCCGGCGGCTTCTTGCGCGCGAGCTGCTGACGCCTGTTGCAGGCGTTGCGCAATGCTGTCCATTTGCGAGTCGTTGTAGCCGTTGCGACGTACCCGGCCCGAGTTGAACATGCTCACCGTTGCCAGCGATTTGAAGCGTTTGTCGGTTTGCGCTGCCGCCAACGAATAACCACCGCCGCCACAGATGCCGAGCAGGCCCAGGCGCTTGTCATCGACGCCGGCAAACTGGCTGATGAAGTCGGCCATGCCGTGAATGTCTTCGATGCGATACGCCGGTTTATCGATGCTGCGCGGCTGACCACCGCTGGCCCCCTGATACGCCGCATCGGCAGTGATGGTGATGTAGCCCTGTTCGGCCAAGCGTTGAGCATACAGACCGGCGACTTGTTCTTTCACACCGCCATTGGGGTGTGCAACGACCACGGTCGGGTAGGTCTTCTTCGCGTCATAGTTAGCTGGGGTGTATACGTTGGCGGCGATATCCAGACCGTTGAGTTTGTAGCTGACCGGATGGATGTTGACCTTGCCCGGTTCGTTCTTGCTGATAGCGCCGTCGTAGGCGAGGGTGAACGGGTTCTTTTTGTAATCGGCGGCCAAGGCTTCGCCAGCCGAGAGGCCGACCAAGGCCGACATGAACGTGGCTTTGAGTGTATTTTTCACGTGAAGCTCCTGAGCATTCAAAAGGGCGGCAGTCGCAAAAGTGTTTGGGTCAGTTGAAGTAGTTGGGCCAAAGGCCGATGCGGAACTGGTTGAACCACAGTTGTTCGCTGCTCAGCAGGTACTTTGCAAATTTCATGTTATTTCCCCGAAGGTGCGAGGGCCTGGGTCAATGCCGTATTGGCCCGTTCAGCAGTCTGCGCATCGCCGTATTTCTCAGCAGTTTCGTAACTTCATTCTCCGGCGTATTGCGCGTCCGAGACCTGTTCCGCCCAAGTAACAGTGTTGCCGTCCTCGGCTTCAGCAATGGCGATATGGGTCATGCCGTTGCTGGCCGTGGCGCCATGCCAGTGACGGGTGTGCGGTGGAATCCAGACAGTGTCGCCCGGTCGGATCTCCTGTCGCGGGCCACCCTCTTGCTGTACGTAGCCGACGCCTGCGGTGACGATCAGCGTTTGCCCCAGCGGGTGGGTGTGCCATGCCGTGCGTGCTCCAGGCTCGAAGGTCACCGTGCCGCCGCCGATGCGCGCCGGCGGCTCGCCTTTGAACAGGCCATCAACGTGCACCGTACCGGTGAAGTTTTGCGCCGCGCCCTTGACCGAGGGCTGCGAGCCGTTCGGCGTAATGCGGATTTCGTTGGCGGCCTGGGATTCTGCCGCCATGAATGACAAAGCAACGAGTGGTGTGATCAAACGGTTCATCGGATCAACTCCGGTCAGGCGTGAAACTTGGTGGCGATGACGACTTGCTCGCGGATCGGCTGCAAGGCCTCGCCCAGCAGTTCTTCATTGGCAAACGGGCCATATGCTTCGGCGGTGTCGAACAAGGTGATGCCGTGCTCGTAGGCCGAACGAATCAGCCTGATCATGCTGGCTTTGTCGGCAGCCGGCCCGTAGGCCGAGGTCATGCTCATGCAGCCAAGGCCGAGTGCGGACACTTGCAGGCCGTTGCCCAACGTGCGGATTTCCATGATTTCACTCCGTACAGAATTCGATTACCGCGTAAGAGGGTGATCGCTCAGCCAGCCGTTCACGCGTTCCATGGTCTTGCGCTCCTGCTCACTCTGCATCACAAAACCTTCCAGAATCTCTGCCTTCGGTGCGTGCTTGACCAGCACGCTGCGGCTGTTGCCCAAGCCATAACCGCCGTGGGTGTTGAAGGGGATAAGGGTTTTGCTGGTCAGGTCGTGGGCGCTGAGAAAGGCGCGCACGATCGGCGGGGCGGTTTCACCCCAGATCGGAAAGCCGAGATAGATCGTGTCGTAGTCGCTCAAGAACTGAACCTTGTTTTGCAGCTCGGGTTCGAAGCCGCTGTCACGCTCCTGACGTGCCTGCTCAACGGTTTGCAGATAGTCCTCGGGGTAGGCTTGGGCCGGGCGAATCTCGAAGAGATCGGCATTCAGCCCACGTTGGATCAGCCCGGCGACCACGCGGGTATTACCCGAGCGCGAGAAATACGCGACCAGAATCCGCGAGCCTGAGCGGGGTGTTTCACTGTGGCCTTGCGTGTCGGCGAGCGACAGCAGCGGGGCGCTGGCCAGGGCGGCGATCACCGTGCGCCGCAGCGGATCGTGATCATTGTTCATCGGCCGACTCGCGCCTTTAGGGCTTCGGGATAGCGCTCGCCTTCAATGCGGATGTGCGCCAGTGCGGCATCGATCGCTTTGAGTTCGGTGGCGTCGAGCGTGATGTCCGCGCCACCGAGGTTTTCTTCCAGGCGAGGCAGTTTGGTCGTCCCCGGAATCGGTACGATCCACGGTGCCTGCGCGAGCAGCCATGCCAGCGCGATCTGTGCGGGTGTGGCCTGTTTCTGCGCGGCGATCTGACGGATCAACACCACCAGGTCCTGATTGGCTTGCAGGGCCGAATGACTGAAACGCGGGACGATGCTGCGGAAATCGTCGCTGCCGTAAGTGGTCTGCGCCGACACCGTGCCGGTGAGAAAACCTTTACCCAGTGGGCTGAACGGCACTAAGCCGATGCCCAGTTCCCAAAGCGTCGGCAGGATTTCCCGCTCAGGCTCGCGCCACCACAATGAGTATTCGCTTTGCAGCGCTGTGACCGGTTGCACCGCGTGTGCACGGCGAATGGTCTGCGCACCGGCCTCCGACAGGCCGAAGTGCTTGACCTTGCCTTCGCCAATCAAGTCCTTCACCACGCCGGCGACGTCCTCGATCGGCACGTCCGGATCGACGCGGTGCTGGTAAAGCAGATCGATGTAGTCGGTCTGCAGTCGACGCAACGAACCCTCGACCGCGACCCGGATGTGCTCGGGGCGGCTGTTGAGAATCTGCTGTTTATTGTCGTCGCCGAAGGTGAAGCCGAACTTGGTGGCGATGACCACTTCATCGCGCACCGGTGCCAGGGCTTCGCCCACCACCTGTTCGTTCAGGTAGGGGCCGTAAACCTCGGCGGTATCGAAGAACGTGACGCCCCGGTCAACCGCCGATCGGATCAGCGCAATGGCCTGTTGTGTGTCAGTCGCCGGGCCGTAGCCATGGCTTAAGCCCATGCAACCCAAGCCCAGGGCTGACACTTCAAGTGAACTGTTTCCGAGTGTGCGCTTGTGCATCTGGATCTCCCGACATTTGGTGTTGGGAGAACAGTAAGCGAGCTACCGAGTGGGGACTAGACGGTTAAATTGGCAAGGGTTCATGAGATTTGTTCATCAATCACAGAGGGCAGGCTGTGGGACTGTATCCTCATGGGACGCATGAAAGGCTGCCCTAGGGCAATCGTTTATTCATCAGGGCGCGATATAACCGGCCTACTGTCGGATGGTGTGCTAAAACCAGAATATCCAAAGCCTGGGTGTACCATGAGCAATTTTCCGATCGTTGCCACGATACTCTCGATGATACTCGGGCTCTCCGTCACTCGGCTTCTACTGGGGGTATTGACGGTATTCCGCATTCGCCGCGCGGCGAAGCCTGATTGGGTACCGCTCGCCTGGGCCACGATGCTGTTCACTACGCAACTTGACTTCTGGTGGGCTGTAAACGCTCTGCCGGCCATAAAAGTTACGTTCACATTTTTGGAGTTTCTCCTGCTCGTTCTGTTAGCGCTTTCTCTTTTTATAGCCTCTGCGCTGTTGCTCCCCAGTCGCAGTGAGGATGAGCAGAATGGCCTTCAGGTTTACTTCGAACAGGATGGCCGTTACGCGCTGTTGTTCCTGTCTGCTTATTTATTCCTCGGGCTTGTCGTAAACGTAAGCTTTTTCAAGGCATCGCCAATAGCGCTATGGGGCGTATTGGACGTGATCATGATTGCCCTTCCACTCTGCGCGTTCATCGCCAGGTCTCGCGAGCATTATTCGAGCATCGCCTTGGCATACATTCCTATTACAGCATTTGACTTAGTGGTTTCACTCGCCGGCTAGACAGTTGGATCGCAATTTGATCGCCGATGAGCGGCAGCTTCGGGTCGAAAGCGGTCACTGGCTAACGGCTGCAATCGACCCATGGCTGCCATTGCGAAAGTACCGCTATTGCTCATTTTCCGAGGCCGGCACGAACCCTGTGGAAGCAACTGTCCTATTCAAACTCTAAAAGTTTGCGCGATCACTGTGGGAGCGGGCTTGCCCGCGAACACGAGCGAAGCCCGTGCCATCCATCACGTCGCCTGCTTCGCGGGCAAGCCCGCTCCCACAAATCACCTAAGATACGACTGGCCGCTTTGGGTCGATAGCAGCCGGTCGCGACTGACCGCAATCGACCCAAAGCAGACACTGAATAGGGCTGTTGTGGCCTGCCAAAGAACATTCGAGCGCCGCCAGCAGGCAAGCATGCAAACTGGCTTTGCGCTGCGCTCGATGAAACGCTACCCGGTGCCTAGTTCGCGGGCAGGAGGATCACGAAGTTCTTTTTCATCTCTTCCAGCACGGTCCATTTGCCCTTGGCGCCCGGTTCGATAATGAACGTGTCGCCAGCGGCCAGTGTGACGGGGGCGCTGCCCTCTAGCTCGATGACGCAGCGTCCACTCAGGACATGGCAGAACTCCCACACTTTGTAGTCGATGCGCCACGCGCCGGTGCTGGCTTCCCATTCTCCGGAAATGCGGCCTTGCTGTTCATCGTGATAGTACTTGGACGTCAGCGTATGAGGGGTGCCTTCCACGACCTCTTCAAAAAAGGGAAGGTCGCGCACCGGTTGGATATCCAGTTCGCGGAACACGGTCAGTTTCTTGTTCATGGTTTTTTCTCGAGCACGTTGTGGGTAGGGCGATACATCAAATAGGCTTCACCGGTTACGCTCAGCATCGGGTGCGGAACGATCTGGCAGGTTTTAACAATTTGAAAACCGTGACGTTCGTAGAAGCGGCGTGCACCGTGGTTTTCTGCATAATCGATCAGGCATAGCCCATCCAGGCCAGAGTCCTCAGCGCGTTGCTGAGCATGGCGAAGAAACTGGACGCCCAGCCCTTGGCTGCGCCAGGCCTCATCCAGGGCCAGGCTGGATATGTATAAGGTGCCGGGTATTTCCATGTCGGCATAAGGCGCGAGGACCGGGTCTGTCTCGACAGGCCTGTCAGGGGTCTCGCGCAAGGCATAGCTATGCATCATGCCGATGACGCGCCCTTCGAAAATGGCCATCAGGCAGTTCTTATAGGAAAAGTCGCCCTGTTCCCTGGCATAGCGAGATGTGCCGACACTCAGTAATGCTTCCCCGGGTGCGGCAAGCTTGCTCCATATGTAATCGGCCATGCCCTCCGATGTCAGTTGAAAGAAGCGCGCAATATCGTGCGCATCCGAGGCTTGAGCGGGCCTGAAGTCGATAGGCATGTACAGTGCTCCCATGGGATCGGGTGGTTAGTTTTCAAGGATTACGCCTTTGAAAGGGTGGCAGGTTAGGCGGGTTCAACGGTTCCCATCATGCTCTGGGCGAACACCGTCAGCACGGCATGCGACGCTGCCCATGCTCAAAGGCCGGTGGCCGTCTAATGGCTCAGGCCTGGGGATCGATCGTGCAAATGCCGGAGGGGGTGAGGCGAGAAGCGGGGCGCGCTGAGGCCGAACATGTGCGTGCACAAAAGCGTGCTGTGGTCGGTGGTTGATCAGCCCCTTGAGAGTCCCCCTTGGAACCCTGTACCATTGCGAATGATTAGCAGATGCATTCCATTCTGATCATGGACGCGAGGAACGATCGTGTTGCCTTCCCCAGCTATCGCACCTGAAACACGCGAGCGCATCGCCGGTCTTTACCGTGATCATCACCTCTGGTTGCTCAGTTGGCTGCAACGCCGGCATCACTTCGGTGATCATGCGTCTGACGTTGCACAGGACACCTTCCTGCATGCCATTCTGCGCCCGCAGCAGCTTGCTGGATTGCGCCAACCCAGGGCTTGGTTGAGCAGTGTAGCGAAAGGGCTGTTGATCGACCGCTATCGCCGGCAGAAGCTTGAGGCGGCCTATCTACAGGCGTTGGCGCAGTTGCCGGAGGCTGAAGCGCCCTCTGCTGAGCGACAATTGATGCTGTTGCAGACGCTGATGCAGATCGACGCCTTGCTTGACGGCCTTGCACCGAAGGTACGCATGGCGTTTCTGCTGTCGCGCCTGGAGGGCCTCAGCTACCAAGATATCGCAGCCCGCCTGGGGGTCAGCCTGAGCAGCGTAGAGAAGTACATGGCCAAGGCTATTCGTCACTGTTACCAGCTTACACTCGAACCATGACAGACAAGGTGCTCGACCAAGCCATCGACTGGCTGGTGAAACTCGAGTCCTCGCAACATGCTCCGAGCGTGAGTGCAGCGTGCTTGGCCTGGCGCCAGGCGGATCCGAGGCATGAGGCGCGCTGGCAAGCCCTGCAAGAGGCTCAAGCCTGTTTCCCGCTCGCGCGCGAGCTACCGTCCGGTGTCGCAATTAGTACGCTGGCTAATCAGGGGCGCCGCACGGCGATCAAGACGCTCGGATTGGGCATTTTTGGCTTGGGCATGGCGGGTGGTGCCCTGCAGCAGTCGCCTTGGCGCCGCAGCTTCGCCGACTACAGCACCAGCACCGGCGAGCGACGCCGCTTCGCACTGGCCGACGGCAGTACGGTGCAACTCGACAGCAGGAGTGCCATGGATGTAAGGCTCGATTCGCGCGGGCGCCGGATCTTACTGCGGGAAGGGCAGGCGTACGTACAAACGGCCCTCGACGCGTTGCAGCGCCCGCTTTGCGTGACGACGGCGCAAGGGCGCTACGAGACAACGAACGCAGCGTTCAACCTTTGCCAAGAACACGGCTACACACGGTTGACCGTTGACCAAGGCAGCGTTGCTGTTCAGCTTCCGGGCCAGGCGCCAGCGCGAGCGCAAGCCGGGCAACAATGGCGGATCGACAGTGCCGGCTCCCGACTTGTCGAACGGCCGACATTCGAAGGCTCCGCCTGGGTCCGCGGTGTGTTGATCGCCCGGGACATGCCCTTGCAGGCCGTGCTCGATCAACTAGGGCGCCAACGTGCGGGCTGGGTGGGCTGCGACCCGGCCGTGGCCGGGCTGAAGATCTCTGGCGTATTTCAGCTAGACGATACCGACAATGCCCTGCGCACCCTGACCCACACGCTGCCTGTACGCCTGGTCTGGCGTACGTCGCTGTGGGTGCGCATCGTTCCCGCCTGAAAAAAACTGCCGGGTTGTTTACGGGATTTAGCAGGCTCCTTCGACAAGAAGAAAAAGCCCGCATTTTTCAGGAGCCGCAACTCGATGGATCTGCAATCCCGTTATCGTCCCGCCTTGCTTGCCCAGGCCATCTTCATTGGCACGATGTCGAGCCTCTGCCAAATGGCTCAGGCGCAGCAACCTGCACAGCGCTACGACTTGCCCGCAGCACCGCTGGGCCAGGCGTTAAACCGCTTTGCCGAGCGATCCGGCATCAGCCTGCCGTACACACCGAACATGGTCGAAGGCAAACAGGCACAAGCCGTCAACGGCGAGATGTCTGATGAAATGGCACTTCACTTGCTGCTGGAGGGCACTGGTTTGACAGCAACGCAGGCCGTCGATGGCAACTGGTCCTTACAACCGCTGACGAATGACGGCGGACCTGCATTGGAACTGGGCAGTACCCTCATCGAAGGCCAGGGCATGGGCATGATGACCGAGAATACCGGCTCATACACCACCGAGAAGGTCAGTATCGGCTCCAAGACCCCGACAAGCCTGCGGCAGACACCACAATCGGTGTCGGTGATCACCAACCAGGTCATCGAAGAACAGCGTATGACCGACCTTGCCGATGCCATGAAGATTACCCCCGGCATCACGGTGAAGAACAACAACTTCCGCCTTTCGGACTTCTATTCGCGCGGCTTCAAGGTGGAGAACATCCAGATTGACGGTGCTGCACCGATGGCCCTGGGGACCACGTCAGGCAGCTTCTACTCGAACAAGAACTACGACATGGTCGAGTTCGACCACGTTGAAGTGCTGCGTGGCTCGTCCGCCCTGTTCGGTGGCACCGGTGACCCGGGTGGCATGATCAACCTGGTGCGCAAGCGACCGCTGGACACCTATCAACTCAAGGTCGACATGTCGGCTGGCAGCTGGGACAACTACCGCACCCAGTTCGACGTCACCGGGCCGTTGGGCATCGATGGCAAGCTGCGTGGTCGCCTGGTCGCCGCCTACACCGACCGTCAGTACATGCTCGACGACCGTGCCACTGAAAAGCCGATCGTATATGGCATTCTGGAGGCCGACATCACTCCAGACACCATGCTGACCGTCGGCGGCCGCTCTGAGCGCATTCACGAGACCGGCTCCGGCACTGGCCTGCCGCGCTACAGCACCGGTGCCGACCTGGGCCTATCGCGCAGCACCAGCCTGACCGAGAACTGGGCCTATCTGGATGGCCGCTCTCAGGAAGTGTTCGCCAAGGTCGACCACACATTCAATGACGACTGGAAAGCCAACGTCACCTACACCCAAACACTGGACTCGGGTTTCAGCAAGAGTGCATTCAACTTCGGCTCGGTCAACCCGGTCACCCTTGATGGCCCGGCCTGGAGCGGCAACGTCAACCAATACCGCAGCGACCAGAAGCTTTGGGATGCCAACATCGCCGGCAAATTCCGGGCATTCGACCTGCAGCATGAATTTCTCATGGGCATCGACTACCAGAAAATCACCAGCCAATGGGAAGGCACCCTGCAGTCGTCCGGGTCCGGCGGCCCGATCAACGTGTTCAACCCAAGCTCTACACCGTGGGTGATGCCGCCGACCAACAAGGACTTCTACCGTGACTATAACCCCAACACTCAAACCCAATACGGCTTGTACTCGACACTTCGTCTGCAACTGGCTGACCCGCTGCACCTGATCGTCGGCGCCCGAGCCCAGCGTTATAAGTTCGAGCAGTTGTACCGCGCCCGCAGCAATGGTGTTTGGACCGTCGAGTCGGACATCGACACACGTGAACCCACCAAGCTGGTGCCCTATGGCGGTCTGGTTTACGACCTGAATGACGAGTGGTCGACCTACGTCAGCTATTCCGAGATCTACAAACCACAGCAGAACAAGCTGCAGGGCCCGCTGCCAGGCAGCTCGATCGAGGCGATGAAGGGCAAGACCTACGAAACCGGGATCAAGGGCGAGCTGTTCAATGGCGCAGTGAATGCTTCGTTTGCGCTGTACTACACCAAGCGAAACAACGAGGCGGTGGTCGATCCGGCCTACCAGCTCACCAACGTGCTGTTCGGTGGCAACTGCTGCTACCTTACCCAGGGCGAAGTGGTCAGCAAGGGCATCGACATGGAGCTGACCGGTGAGATCCTGCCGGACTGGAACGTGCTGGCCGGCTACACCTACAACAACAACCGCAACCGCCAGGACAACACGGCGTTCAGCAGTATCACCCCCAAGCACCAGTTCAAGCTGTGGAGCACCTACCAGATGCCGGGCCAGTTCCATGACTTCAAGGTCGGTGGTGGCGTGACCGTGCAGAGTGCCAACCTGGTCAGCGGGACCGCCAGTGTGATCGACAGCGCCGGTAACGTGTTGCGCAACGAAGCCTATGACTACCGTCAGGGTGGTTACGCGGTGTGGAATGCGTTGGTCGAGTACAGGATCGATGATCACTGGACCTTGGCCTACAACGCCAACAACATCTTCGACAAGACCTACTACGCAACGTTAGGCTCTTCGGCGTCGGGTAACTGGTATGGCGACGAGCGCAATCACATGCTGACCCTCCGTGGCACATTCTGGTAAGTGGTAACTGATTTTCAGGAAGCGCTTTAGGGGGGATTCAAAGCCCCCCAACTGGCAGCTTGGGTTCGATTGCAGCCATTCGCCAGTGACCGCTATCGACCCAAACCTGCCATCCACTGCTGTTCAGTACAGGTCTGCAATCTCGCCGCACATCACATGGCTGCGGCGAGACCAGGCCACGTCAGTTTTCGTACCGTAGCGTAACAGCGAAGTTACGCGGCTCACCGTAATAGTTGCCCAGGTTCGAGTTAAAGACGGCAGCGTAATAATGCTTGTCAAACACGTTGTTCAGGTTCAGTTGTGCACTCAGGTTCTTGTTGATCTGGTAATTGGCGTTCAGATCGACCAGGCTGTATGCACCTTGCTCCACGTTGCCCAGGTAGACTTTGCTCTGATGATAGAGGCTGCCGCCCACGCGCCAGTTGTCCAATTCGCCGGGCAAACGGTAGTTGGTGGCCAGTTTGACTAATCGGCGCGGGGAGGTTTCGGTGGCGTAGTCGGTACCTTTGCGGGTTCCGCCGACATATTCAGGGTGACTGTAGGTGTAGCCGAGCACGGCGTTCCAACCGGGGAGAATCTCGCCAGAAGCCTCTACTTCAAAACCTCGGTTGCGCACCTTGCCGCCTTCCTCGTAGCACGTTGAGCTATGCCCTTGCCCGCAAATACGGTCTGCGCCAGCAACCGCCTGAGGTAAATGGCTTTGGTCAACCTGAAATACCGCCACCGACGTATTGAGCAGCCCGTCGTAGAACTCGTTCTTTAGGCCGATTTCGTAGTTGCTGCCGGTGATAGGGTTGAGCAGTGTGTTGTTGATGTCGTAGTTGCTTTGAACCTGATAAATCTCGGTGTAGCTGGCGTAAACCGAGGCATTGTCAGTCAGGTCATACACGACGCCCGCATAAGGAATGACTTTTCCGTTTTCCTTGAAACGGTCGTCATAGTCAGCAGACGCGTAGTCAACCCAGCTGAAACGGCTGCCCACTATCACATGCAGGTCGTCGCTGGGGTTCAACCGGGTGGCGGCATAAAGCCCTTTGTCCTTGCGTACGTTGCGGTACTGGATGCGTTCGTAGCTATAGGTGGGCGCGACCACGTGTGAAGGGGCGAAACCCAGAATATCGACGACGCTTGGGTTGTTGTTGTAACGCGACTCGTTGATGAACCGGTCTTTGCGCGCGTTAGCGCCAAACACCAGTTCGTGGCGCTGGCCGAGCAGGTAGAAAGCGCCGTTCAGCGCGGCATCAAGGCTTATTTGTTCGTCGTCGTATGTTGTGTCGTTGGTGGACAGGCGGAACTGGTCGTTACCAATATTGTTGCCGTAGAGCCCGAGGAAATCGGCATTCGACCACATCAGGTTAGTATTGACGGTGAGTTTCCAGTCATCGTTGAACGTATGCTTGATGTCAGCGAATACCGTGCGATTGATTTTGTTCAGGTGGGCCCAGCTTGGCGCAAAGGACGCCGAGCGCGACAGTGGATAGAAGCTGCCATCGAGTTGAGTGGGCAAGCCGCCCCAGTCATAACCGCCGTGATAATCCTTTTGAAAGACGGTGCCGAGAGTCACGGTCGTATCTTCACTCACGTCGGCTTCGCCAATGGCGTAGAACAGCTGGTTCTCTTTGTCGGCACGGTCTACGAAACTATTGCCGGCGTTGTATAACAGTACGGTCCTGCCACGCAGCGTGCCCTGTTCGTTCAACGGCCCGCTTACGTCGATCTGACTATGATAATTATCCCAGGAGCCGCCGCCGATTTCTGCTTTGAGCTTATAGGTATCCGTTGGCCGCTTGCGCACCAGGTTGATGGCCGCCGAGGGGTTTCCCGCACCCTGCATCAAGCCGTTTGCGCCGCGAACAAACTCTACCCGGTCGTAGATGGCCATGTTGTTAACAGAGGTCACGTCCATCGAGTAGCTTTCGGAAATGCTGGTCGGTACGCCGTCGTATTGCAGGTCGTTGACCTGGAAACCGCGGGAGAAATAGCGTGAGCGTTCGGTACCAAAATCCTTGGTGGTGTTGATTCCCGTCGCAGCCCTGGCAACGTCTTCCAGGGATTGCATGTTTTGATCGTCCATTTGCTGACGTGTGACGACGCTGACCGACTGCGGCGTTTCGCGCAGCGAGAGATTCATCCGCGTCGCTGTGTTGGTGCTACCTGTCGTGTAGGACCTCGACCCCTCGGTGATGGCGCCCAGCCCCGAGCCTGTCACGTTGGTCACGCCCAGTTGCAATGAGCCCGACGGTGCAGCCGGCAGTACCACATAGCTGTTATCCCCACCGGCAACTGCCTGCAATCCAGACCCGCTCAGCAACACAGAAAAGCCCTGATCGATACTGTAGCGGCCGTTGATGCCCCGGCTCTGCTTGCCTTCGGTCAGGCCGTTGTCGAACGACAAGACAACGCCTGCTTTGGTGGCAAAGCTGTTCAGCACAGTGGCAAGAGACCCGGCTTCGATAACAAATTCCTGCTGGTGCAGGGTACGGGCTGTTACCTGGCTTTCAGCCGCACGGGTAATTGCTGGAGTGGCCATCAACAACGATGCACCCATTAGGGCAAGGCATAGGGCGCTTGGGGTGTTCAACGTGGCGGTGCAGAAGCCTGGAAGGGGATGCTGCATGCTTTCTCCTGATGCGATTGTTGGCATTTTATGAGGTGTCTGCAAAAGGAGTCGCGCTGCCGAGCGTAAAGTGACAACGCGTTTTGAAATTATTTTTTTTGGCCTGTTTTTTGGCCCAAAAGTCGATTGCCCTCAGGCCACCATTTCACTATATTGAGATTAATTCTTATTCTCTGCTTGGCTTCGACATGCCGTCTGGCAACCCTATCGCGACGCTCTACAACGACCATCAACCCTGGCTTATCAGCTGGCTGCGCAAGCGTACCGGGTGTTCGCAGGCGGCGGCAGACTTCGCCCAGGACACCTTTCTTCGCGTGCTGCTCGCCGAGCGCCGTGAACCCCTGGCGGCCACGCTCAATGAGCCACGGCATTTTCTGGTAACTATCGCCAAGCGGGTAATGATCGACAGTTTTCGCCGTCAGTCGGTGGAGCGTGCCTACCTCGAAGTGCTCGCCGCGCAGCCTGAGTCGTTCGAGATTTCTGCCGAGGAACAGCTGTCCTTGCTCCAGACACTGCTGGAGCTGGATCGCATGCTTGACGGCCTGGGCGTGAAGGCGAAAACGGCGTTCCTGATGTCGCAAGTGCAAGGGCTGACCTACCCTCAGATCGCGGAACAATTACAGGTGTCCGCCAGCTCAGTGACCAAATATATGGCCCGAGCCACCGAACGCTGCCTCTTGTATCTCTTGGACAATCCCTGGTGACCAAGGACGCCCAGCGCCAAGCGCTTCGCCACGCTGCGCAGTGGTTCGCACACCTGTCCGCGAACCCTGACGACCCGGCGCTGCGCGCACAGTGGCAGCGCTGGCACTGCCGAAGTGCGGAGCATGAATGGGCATGGCAGCAGTTGACCGAATTGCAGGCGCGCCTTGGCAGCATGCCGCAGCAGTTGGCCTGGGCGGTCATGGAAAAGTCCACGTTACGCGAGAGCGGGCCGAATCGCCGCACCCTTCTCAAAGGGTTGTTGCTCGGCGCCGGCGCGAGTTCATTGGCATGGCAAGGCTATGACGTTGCGCCAAAATGGATGGCCGATCTCAAAACCCGCACCGGAGAACAGCGCCAAGAGGCGCTTGCTGACGGCACCTTGCTGGTGTTGGATACCGATACCGCGCTGGATGTAATGTTCAATGCCAGCACGCGCTTGCTGATCCTTCGGGAGGGTGAGATCCACGTAACCACCGGCAAGGACTCCCGTCCGTTCCTGGTGCGCAGTGCCCAGGGGGAGCTGCGCGCATTGGGCACTCGTTTCGCCGTGCGCCAGTTAGACGGGCTGACGCGTCTTAGCGTCTACCAGCATGCCGTTGCGGTACGCCCTGAGCAGACCACCGATGAGGTCGTGATCGAGGAAGGGCAATCGGTGACGTTTGATCGTCAGCGACTGTTGGGCACGCAGGCGTTGAAAACAGCCGAAGAGGCCTGGGCCCAGGGGCGGCTGGTAGTGGAAGGCTGGAGGCTGGACCTACTGATCAATGAGTTGCAGCGCTATTGCCCCGGCTATCTTGGCTGCGCGCCCGAGGTCAGCCATTTGCGGGTGTCGGGCTCGTATTCGCTTGGTAATATCGAGCTGACATTGAACACGATTGCCCGCTCGTTACCCATCCGAATCCAGCAACTTACCCGTTACTGGACGCGCATCCTGCCGGTTTGATGATTCGTCCGCTTTTGGCCCCGACGCTTTTCCCGGCTCATTGTCAAACGCAGGGGCTTACGCTTTAATTCCAATTTGCCATTCACCCAATCGGCGATCTTGATGCCTTATCCGTCTGACCTTTCACACGACATCAGTACGATTGCCAAGATCGAGGCCGTCCCGCTTATTCTCAATATGGTGAAGCATGTTACCGGCATGCGCTTTGCGGCAATTGCGCGTGTCACCGAGACAAAATGGGTGGCTTGCGCTGTCGATGATTCTATTGATTTTGGGCTCATACCTGGCGGTGAGTTGGTGCTGGAAACGACGATTTGCCACGAAATTCGTCAGCACCGCAAACCCGTTATATTCAGGAATGCCAGTGAGCATCCGGTGTACTCAACCCACCACACCCCTCAGACATACGGCTTAGAAAGCTACGTCTCCATTCCTATCACCAGGACAAACGGAGACTTCTTCGGAACGCTCTGTGCTATCGATGAGGTTCCGGCCCATTTTGATGAAGAGGCGGTGTGCAAAACGCTAACGCTGTTCGCCCAGTTAATAGCTGTTCAACTCGACGTTTTGGCGGACCTTGAGACCAAAACGATTGAACTGGCAAGTGCAGCTGAGACAGGCGTTGTCCGGGAGCAGTTCATTGCCGTACTGGGGCATGACCTCCGTTCGCCACTGTGCGCTATCAGAATGAGCGCCGATCTACTGGAGGCTAAGCTTCCTGCCGGTCGCGAGCAGCAGCTTGCCACTGCAATACGACAAAGCTCGCAGCGGATGAACAACTTGATTGAAGATGTCCTGGATTTTTCTCGAGGAAAGCTGGGGGGAGGCATTCCGGTCAAACGGACGTTAGTGGACAACCTGGGTGACGTTTTTAGTGCCGTCATCAATGAAATCATGACGAGTCATCCCAACGTCAACATCCGTCAAGAGGTGATCATTTCACCTGGGGTCTTCTGTGATGCTGGGAGAATGGGGCAGTTGCTTTCAAACCTCTTGGGCAATGCAGTGGCTCATGGGGCGCGTGATCTTCCGATAGAGGTGACCGCAAGCATGCAAGAAAATCATATAGTGCTGTCAGTGATGAACCATGGCCCAGAAATCCCCGACGTTTTGTTACCGCTACTGTTTCAACCGTTTAAAAGGTCGGCAGCCGGTGGCCGCGGGGAGGGGCTGGGGCTCGGTTTGTATATCGCATCCCAAATCGTAACGGGTCACAACGGGACGTTATCAGTAACCTCTACGCCTGAGGCCGGCACGCGCTTCGTAGCGAGGTTCCCTGGCACTTTGGAGTGGACGAAAGAGGACTAGATGTAGTCCGTGGGCGTTATAGGCAGCGCCTATCATCCTCCCAAAGCGGCATTAAATCCTTCGCTGTCATTAGAAAAAATACTATGAACGGACATACCTTGTTGCCTCCCCTTAACGCGCTCAGGGTATTCGAGGTGGTTGCCCGTCATCTGAATTTTCGGCTGGCCGCCGACGAGCTAGGTGTCACTCAGGCCGCTGTGGCACAGCAGATACGAGGGCTTGAGACGAGCCTGGAGTTGAAGTTGTTTGAGCGGTTGCCGAGAGGGCTGCGCTTAACGGAACCCGGGAAGGGCTACAGCTTGGCAGTTCGTGAGGCATTCGCCTTGATCACTACGGCCACGCAAGCCCTCAAACCAGTGGGGCTGGAGCTGACGGTCAGCGTCACGCCTACTTTTGCGGCGAAGTGGCTAATCCCTCGGCTGTCCTCGTTCTCAGTTGCGCACCCTCAGATCGATCTGCAAGTACTTGCCACTGACCGCATTTCGCAATTTCGGCCTGGTGGAGCTGACATCGCTGTCCGCTACGGACGTGCACCTTTCGAGAATATGCTCAATGCCGAGCTTTTTCTGACTGAACGTATAGTTGCGGTAGCTAGCCCGGTATTGCTTGAACAACTGGGTCGGCCAGAGAGCGTGGAAAAACTGCAGGAATACACCCTGCTGCATGACGCTCACAGTTTCTGGCCTGAGTTCATAGATCAGGCCTTCCAGAGCCCCATCCGCCAACCCTCTAAAAATGTGCGGTTCAACCAAACGGTACTTGCGATCGAGGCTGCAGCAGCAGGACAAGGGCTGGCATTGGCCAGCTACCACTTCGTCAAAGCAGACCTAGAGGCAGGAAGGTTAGCGCTGGCGATGGCGCATCAAATGAGCTTGGACAAAGCCTATTATCTGGTCTGGCCGCGAAACGCTCACCAGCCGGCGGCCCTGGAAACCGTCCGAACGTGGCTACTTGAACAGGCGAGGCTATAGATTATCTACTGGCAGGAAGAAGGGTTGTTGTCTCTCTGAGACGTGCTGAGCGGTGCTAGTCTCATTTCACCAACAACCCGTCAACGCCTCACTTAGGGGGATGTATGTCAGTAGAAAAAGTAGCAATTGTCACTGCCGGTGGTAGCGGCATGGGAGCGGCGGCAGCACGTAGATTGGCTGCCGACGGCTTCAAGGTCGGTATTCTCTCTTCGTCTGGCAAAGGCGAGGCCCTGGCGCAAGAGCTAGGCGGTATTGGTGTAACCGGCAGTAACCAGTCAAATGAAGACCTGCAGCGCCTAGTCGACGCAGTCATTCAGAAATGGGGCCGTATCGATGTGTTGGTTAACAGCGCCGGCCATGGTCCGCGGGCACCCATTCTTGAAATCAGCGACGAAGACTGGCACCAGGGTATGGAGACCTACCTGCTCAACGTCATTCGCCCGGCGCGGCTGGTGACCCCGTACATGCAGCGCCAGAAAGGCGGTGCAATCATCAACATTTCTACTGCATGGGCGTTCGAACCAAGCGAACTCTTCCCTACCTCGGCAGTGTTCCGTGCCGGTTTGGCGTCGTTCAGCAAAATCTATGCGGACAAGTACGCCGCTGACAACATTCGCATTAATAACGTGCTGCCTGGTTGGATCGACAGTCTCCCTGCTACCGAACAGCGTCGAGAAGGTGTGCCGCTTAAACGCTATGGCACCAGTGAGGAGATTGCCGCCACTGTCGCCTTCCTGGCGAGCGAAGGGGCAGCCTACATTACTGGCCAGAACATCAAGGTCGATGGCGGCGTTACACGCAGCGTCTGAGTGCCTCCGGGCCGCACGCCGTACGCGGCCCTTTTTCATTTTGGGCGATTGCCATGCTTGATCTGATATTGGCTGAGGTATGGTCAAATTTAGCTATACCGGTTGGCGGTAGTCCAAATCCCTTTCGCTTGATGCAACTGGCCACGGTCAATGCTGAAGGGCAACCTAAGGTAAGCACCGTTGTCTTGCGCCATGCGGATGAGTCTACGAAGTCGATCATCTTTTATGTGGACAAGCGGTCGGCGAAGCTTGCAGAGATACTGGCCGAACCTAGAGTCGGTATTACCGCCGTCGACCCGTCTGGCAAGCGTCAGCTTCGGCTTGAAGGCCTAGGTGAACCTGTGTCTGATGTGTCGCTCCTTGCCAAGCACTGGGAGCAGGCACGGGGAAGAACTCAAGCGCTCTTTCGCCATGGGCGCATACCCGGCGAGTCGATTTCTTCACCTTCTGTAGCCTATGAAACGAACAGGGAGGGTTTCAAAAATTTCGCTGTACTGGCTGTCCACCTACGACAAATAGAGTGGCTCGATCTTACCCAGGACATCCACCAACGGGCACGCTTCATTTTGCAAGGCGAGCATTGGCAGGCGGGTTGGATCGCGCCCTAAGACAGGATCAATTTTAATGAGCAACGAAGGGCAGGAACCGGCCAGAAACGGTCGGTTCAAGACACTCGCGCCACTCACGTAATCAGCAGCCCGAAATAGTTTACTAAGTGGAAGGGGCGGATGCTTTGCCGCCCAAGCGAATCAGTTCATTGGAGAAGCACAGGCCGACGATGATCAGTGCCGCTCCCGCGTACAGGCTGTGGGGCGGCACTTCGTTAAGCGCTACAAATGCCAGCAGCGCGGCGAACAGTGGCTCCGTCAGCTCCAGTGCCTGCACTTGGGATGGCTTCAGGTACTCGATGGCTTTGGTGGTGCAGAAGAAGCCGAGGATTGTCGGCAGCGTGGCCAGCGCCAGCAGCGCCGCGATCGCCAGCGGCGACAACTCGCCGATCGCGAAACCATCGGCGGCAGCTGGCATCAGCAGATACAGGCTGCCAAAGAACAACAACTGACGGGTGAAGTGCAGCCCTCCCGATACTCCCATACGCTTCATGGCAACCGAAAAAGCCCCATAGCCGGAGCCGGCAATGGAGGCGAGCGCAGCACCTTGCAGGCTAAAGCCCTGCTGCAGGTCGCCACCGAAGATCACCGAAATCCCAGCGATAGCCAAAGCGGCGCCTAGGGTAGCGTTCGCAGTGATGGCATCCTTGAGAAAAATGCGCCCTAGGATGATCGACGAAATTGAGGCACTGGCCATCAGCACTACTACCACACCTGCCGCAGCGTAGTGTCTATAGGCGGACGTTTCGAAATGGAACAGCACAAAGATGCCAAGGAATGCACAGATAGCCGCCTGAGCCCATTGGGTCGACACCGCAGGGCGCTTGAGGAAAAACAGTAAGATCGAAAGAAGCATGCACCCCAGTACGGTCTTGATCACAGCGACACTGCTGGCGGTGAAGCCATTACTCATGAGTACTTTGCTGAGTACACCGATTGTTGCGTTCAGTGCTGCAGCGGAAAGTGCAAATATGGCGCCTTTGCCGAAAGTTGATTGCATGGCTGACGCTCCCTGTCGCTGAGTTGTCGTTCGATAGAATTCCGCCAGCATCGACGGCATAAATGTTGAGGAGGAGAAGTCAGGTGCCTAGCTTTTGGCGATGCAATAGGAATTGACGAACGCTGCCGTGTGCTGCAATGACTGACGGATATCCGGTTTGGCAATTTTATGCCGTTTTGCAAATTGCTCGACCGCCGTTGTATCAAAACGTGTGGTCTGGATAAAGTCCAAGGCTTCGGGTTTTGTGTGCAAGAACGACGCGACGGGGGGAATAGCCAATAGCAGCTTCAACAATGGGAGGGGAATGTGATGCTTGGGAGACTTTAAGCTCAACGGTTGTGCAACCTGCATCAGGAGTTCTCGCAGGTTTGGGGTTTGGTCATCAAGTGCCAGCAATTCCTGGCCTACCATGGCTGGGTCAAACGCACAAACTGCCACCAGCTCAGCCAGATAATCGACGGTCACCAGTGGCAGCCAGTGCTTGGCGGTACCGGGTACAGCAGTGAGCTTTCCCTGCACAAGGTTGCGTATCAGCGCCACCAGTGGCTGCCCCTCAAGAATATGCCCCGTGCGGCTGTGGCCACAGACCGTCGCAGGGTGGACAACGGTAATCTCCCCACCCTTGGCAGACATGAGCGCCAGGGTCGCAAAATGCGCCTCCAGCTTGCTGCCCTCGTAACCACCCACACGTCGATAGACGGCAGACCAATTCGTCAACTCCGGACGACGAGGATCAATTCCGATGCGTTGCAGGTGCTCATGATTTTTCAGCATGAAGCCGCCGATCATGACTAAACGGCTTTTTTGCTCTGCCGCCAGAAGCGCCACGCGCTTTGCACCTTCCACATTTACCGCACGAGAATGCTCCACTGACAGCCCCCATGCGAAGTGGGCGCCTAGATGGAATATGACGCTGGCGTGCCTTAGCACTTCACGGTCAGCAGGACTCAGCCCGAGGTTGTCCCGTTCCAAATCGCCCGCTACGGCAAACACCCGGCTGGCGCACCCGCCCAAATTAGCGACGTGCTCGCGCAGTGCAGCCAATTGCTCTGGGCGACGCATCAACACCCTGATGGTGTGACCTTTTGCACTTAAGTTCGCCACCAAATGTTGGCCAACAAAGCCCGTTCCGCCTGTAACAAAGCACTCCACGCTCATTTCCCTGTTCCTTGTTGAAGGTGAGAAACAAAGCGTAAACTATCGACCCAACTCTAGGGTCAAGCGGTATTGTCATGAAAATCGGCGAACTTGAGGCGCGCAGCGGCGCCAGCCGCCATACGCTGCGTTACTACGAGCAACTTGGCCTGATCTCACCGCTGCGGCAAACCAACAACTATCGCGTTTACACCGAGCAAACGCTGCACGATCTGGACTTTATCCAGCGCGCGCAAAGCATGGGGTTTTCCCTTGGGGAAATTGGCGAGATTCTGAATGCGCAGCGGAACCAGCTGATTGACTGTGCTGACGGCGCCAGGCTAATTGAAAAAAAGATGGCAGAGATCAAGCAGAAGATCGCCAACCTGCAAAGCATTTATCGGTACCTGGATGAAGAGCGTGCAAACCTTGAGGCCAGTGCTGCCAAGCAACTTGAACTTCAGCAGATGAACAACGCCGCAAACTGAACTGTCAGCCCGGGAAACGGAAACTGCAGCCCACGTCGCTCGTGAACGACCGCAATGGGTCGTAGCAGACGGTCATGACTGGCCGCAATCGACCCAAGGCGGACACTGATCCAAAGCTCTGTTGTCAGTGCAGGCCTCATCGCCGGCAAGCCGGCTCTCACCGGAATATCACCAGCCTTCAGGCATGCGCTGTACCTGTGGGAGCCGCGCTTGCCGGCGATGGGCCGCGAAGCGGCCCCGGTTACAGATGTCCGCTTGCCCAGAAATCCCCGACGTTTTGTTACCGCTACTGTTTCAACCGTTTTGTGTAGCCATTTGTCGAATCCGATCAATGGGTATTGATCGGATTCATATTTGGGAGAGCGTGCACCTGTCATTCGACTTCAACCACCTGTTGCTCGTGCTGACCGTCTACGTAAGAGGTGCGGACAGCCCAGGCCCTAGCAACATGCGAATCATGGGGGTGGCCATGCATCAAGGGCGGCGCCCAGTCTTTGGCGCCTGAGTCGCGAATGTACCAGCGGGTTAGAAACCTTCGAGAACGATCTTGCCTTTGGCTTTGCCGCTCTCGATCAGAGCATGGGCGCGCTTCAGGTTGTCCGAGCTGATTTTGCCGAAGTGTTCCCCGATGGTGGTCTGGATCACGCCGTTATCGACCAGCACCGAAATTCTGTTCAGCAACTCATGCTGTTTGATCATGTCTGCAGTGTGATAAAGCGATCGCGTGAACATGAGTTCCCAGTGCAGCGAAAGCGATTTGCGCTTGAGCGGCATGACATCCAGTTGTGCGGGGTCATCGATCAGCGCCAGTTTGCCTTGTGGGCGAAGCACTTCAACGAGCTGCGGCAGGTAGGTATCGGTATGGGTCAGGCTGATGACGTAGTCGACCGGGTTGAGTTTCAGGTTTTCGAGTTGCAGTGGGATTGAGGCGGAGTGATCAATCACATGGTGGGCGCCCAGTTCTTGCAACCAAGACTGGGTCTCTGGCCGCGACGCTGTACCGATGACGGTCAGTTGAGTCAGTTTGCGAGCCAGCTGAACCAGTATCGAGCCAACGCCGCCACCGGCGCCGATCACCAGCAGGCTTTGGCCTTCACCCCCGTTTTCCTGCACGCCCAGTCGGTCGAACAGCAGCTCCCAGGCAGTGATGGAGGTCAGCGGCAAAGCTGCGGCACTGGCATTGTCCAAGCTACGCGGCTTGTGGCCGACGATGCGCTCATCGACCAGGTGAAATTCGCTGTAGCTGCCCGGGCGATCGATTGCGCCGGCGTAAAATACTTCGTCACCCACGTTGAACAGTGACACATCACTGCCCACTTCACGGACGATGCCGACGGTATCCCAACCCAGCACCTGAACCGCTTGGCTGGAACTGCGAGCTCGTACCTTCGTATCTACCGGGTTCACTGCAATAGCCTTAACCTCGACAAGCAGATCGCGAGCTCCAGGCGTGGGCGTGGGCAGGTCTGTTTCGAACAGGGAACGAGCATCGTGAATGGGCAAACCAGCTTCTTGGAAAACTATGGCTTTCATGTGACGTTGTCCTTTACAGGTCAGAGAGTGATGCCAGGCTAACGCCCTTTGTGTACCTCAAAAACTAGCTAATCCGAAGAAGACTTTCGCCACGCTCAAGTTGTTTGATCAAACGCCGTAACGCGGTGCGAGTGTGTTGCTGGAAAGATGCCCGAACAGCGCTTTGCGGCTGCTTTCGTAGCGTTCGAAATGCTGCAGGTCGTGCATGGAAGGGATGGAGATCAGGACGCTGTTGTCGAAGTCTTGAAGGGCGCCATCCACCAGGTCGCTGGCTGACATCACGATGTTGGGATCAAGGTTTTCGACAGGCAGCCCCCCGATCTCCCAGAAGTCGGTCGCTGTGGCGCCTGGCAGCACCGCTTGAACTCTGACGCCATGTTCTGCCAGCTCCTTGTGCAGCGACTGAGTGAAGGCCGTTACGTAGGCTTTGCTTGCGCCGTACACACCATTCAGTAATTCGGGGGCCAGGCTGACGATGGAGGAAATATTGATGACTGCGCCCTGTTTGCGAGCGACGAAGCCCGGAGCAGCGGCGTAGGTGAGCCGTGTCAGTGCGGTGACGTTGAGCGTGATCATCTCGGCCATGCGCTCGACATCGCTTTCCATCAAGATGGTGTGTGTGCCGATGCCGGCGTTATTAACCAACAGGTTGATGCTGGCGTCCTCGCGCAATTTGCGCTCGACGCGCGCCAAGTCCGCTGAGCTGGCCAGGTCCGCCTGGAAGACTTCCACGCTCTGCTGGGTCTCGTTGGTAATACGGCTGGCGAGGGCATTGAGGCGATCACGATTGCGGGCGACCAGAACCAGGTCGTAGCCACGTTGAGCCAGGCGTTCGGCGTAGATCGCGCCGATGCCGGAAGATGCGCCTGTGATCAGGGCGGTGCCTTTGTATTCCTGGGTCATGGTCCAGCTCCGTTGATTGGGTGTGGAGCCATGATGCAGAGAAATTGATATGTCTTAAACGACGCATATAGTCATGATTTAAGACATCAAGAAGCGTCCGGGAGCGTCTTCGCGCAGGCCCAGTGCTTGGGCGCACGCACACTAGGCTCTGTCGGAATAGTTTTGTGGGAGCGGGCTTGCCCCGCGAATGGGGCTACGCGGTGCATGGCACCGGCTTCGCCGGTGTTCGCGGGGCAAGCCCGCTCCCACGTAATGCGTCAGAACACCGACCACCCGATACGTGAACTCAACAACTCGAGCGCCGCCATGCCCGCGTAGGAGTTGCCCGCGGCATTCAGCTCCGGCGACCACACGCATACGGTAAATTGGCCCGGCACGATTGCTACAATCCCGCCACCCACGCCACTCTTGCCTGGCAACCCCACGCGGTAGGCGAAATTCCCGGCTTCGTCATACAACCCGCTGGTGGCCATGATCGAGTTCACCTGCTGGGTCTGGCGTCGGCTCAGGATTTGCTCGCCGCTGTGCTTGCAGAACCCGTCGTTGGCCAAAAAGCAGAAGGCGCGGGCCAGATCGAGGCAGCTCATCTGCAGCGCGCAGTAACTGAAGTAACTGCGTAACACCGTCTCGACGTCGTTATGGAAGTTGCCAAAGGACTGCATGAGGTAAGCCATGGCCGCGTTGCGCGCGCGGAATTGATACTCCGAATCCGCGACGCGGGTATCGATCGCAATATGGGGGTTGGCCGAGAGCCGTCGCACGAAATCGCGCATCGACAACGTGGGGGCTGCGAAGCGCGATTGGTTGATATCGCAGATGACCAACGCACCGGCATTGATAAAGGGGTTGCGTGGGCGCCCGCGCTCGAACTCCAGCTGCACCAGCGAGTTGAATGGCTGGCCTGAAGGCTCATGCCCAAGCCGCTCCCAAATGGCTTCACCGGAATGGCCAATTGCCTGGACCAGGCTGAATACCTTGGAAATGCTCTGCACCGAGAATGGCACCAGGGCATCACCCGCGCAGTGATAACTGCCATCGTTGCCATAGACTGCGATGCCCAATTGCTGCGCTGGCACGTCGGCCAGCGCAGGAATGTAGTCAGCCACTTTGCCCTTGCCGATCAAGGGGCGCACTTCGTCGAGAATCTCGTTCAACAGCGTTTGCATGGAAGGCCCTGTTATCACTCCCCATTCGACAGCGAGGGGTAGCGTTTCAGACGCAGGCTCAGCAGCAAAAATCACACACTCGGCGCGCAGCGGCCCCTTATTTCAGGCCATGAGGCTGCTCAGAAATCGTATCGGGTATTCAACATCACGTTGCGCGGCTCGCCGTAATAGCCGCTGTAGAACGTGGTATCCAACGCACTGATGTATTTCTTGTCGAACAGGTTGTTGATGTTGAGCGTCGTGGAAAGTTGGTCGGTCAGTTGATAGCGGGCCATCAGGTTGACCACGGTGAACTGCGATTGTTTGGCTTTGACCGTGCCCAATGCGATGCTTGGCGTGACGGTGATGTGGGTGCCGCTCTGCCAGTTGGCACCGCCGCCGACGGTCAGGCGGTCGAAGTCGCCCGGTAGTCGGTAGGTGCTCCACAGCTTCACCATGTTGGCCGGGGCTTCGGTGTTCAAGCGCTCGCCATCCCGGTCCTTGGTGATGCCGTGGTTATAGCTGGCCGAGACGTTCCAGCCGGGCATCAACTCGCCGTTGGCCTCGACTTCAAAGCCACGGGTGGTGGCGCCGCTCACGGCTTTGTACGCGGCAGTCATACCATCATTGTTGACGGTCTTGCCTTCGTCGAGCACGGCCAGGTTGTCCTGCTTGACCTCATAGGCTGCGATGCTGGTATTCAGGCGACCGTCGAAAAATTCACTCTTCAGGCCCACCTCGTAGTTGTCGCCTTCACGCGGCTCGAGGTTTGAGCCGTCGGCGTCACGCAGGCTCTGTGGTTTGTAGATGCTGGTCCAGCTGGCATACACCGAGTGGATGTCGTTGAGGTCATAGACCACACCGGCGTAAGGGGTAACAACGCCGTTTTCCTTGTAGTCGGTCGTGCGGTTGCTGAGGGGCGTCGCCGGGTAGGTCAGGTCGTAGTCGTAGTCGTACTTGCTGACTCGCGCACCCAGGATAACCGACAGTTCATCGGTCGGGCGCAGGCGGGTGGCAATGTAGGTGCCGGTCTGGTGAATGACGGTGTCGCCATCGTAAAGCTTGCCGCCACCCATTACCGGTTTGTCTGTGTAGTTGTCCCAGTCGTAGACGTTGACGAAGGTGCCTTCGATGCGGGTACCCCGGGTGGGCGTATGGCGGTTTTCGTAACGTGAATAGTTGTAGCCGACGATCAACTCATGCTGGCGGCCGAACAGCTGGAACGGGCCTTGGGCTTGCACATCCAGGCCGGTCTGTTTCTGCCAGGTGCTGCCTGCGCCACCATACAGGCGTACACCTGCGCCGGTGCTCTCGTCGGGGAAGCCCCAACTGGCGGTGGCCAGTTTGTAGTCGTCACGCTTGATATACATCTGGTTGACCGACGCCTTCAGGGTCCAGTCATACGCCAGTTTCTGCTCGAGGCTTGCGAAGGTGTTGAGGGCATCTTGCGGGTTGTGGCTCCAGCGCGCGGCGCTGTTGGTGGAGCGCGAGAACGACGTTTGCTCGCCATTGCTGTGGAACAGCGGGAACGCCACCGAAGACGAGCCTTGCGGGTTGTTTTTCTGGTAGTCGGCACCCACCGTCAGCAACGTGGTGTCGGTCAGGTCGGCTTCGAGGACCCCGTAGAAAATCTGCTTTTCCTGGGAATAATGGTCCATGAAGCTGTTGTTCTGCTGGTAAGCCGCGACCATCCGCCCACGCACGTTACCGGTGGGCGTCAACGGGCCGGACAGGTCGACTTCGCTACGGTACTTGTCCCACGAACCCACGCCAGCCGTGATGTGGCCCTTGAATTCGGCCGTAGGACGTTTGCGCACGAGGTTGATCGTGGCAGAAGGGTCGCCCGCGCCGGTCATTAGCCCAGTGGCGCCACGCAGCACTTCGACACGGTCGTAGATGGCCATGTCGGCCAGGCTCTGCGCCGACATCTGGGTTGCGATATCCAGCGTGGTGGGGATGCCGTCGAACTGGTAGTTATCAACCGAGTAGCCACGTGAATAAATGTTGAAACGCTCACTGCCAAGGCTCTGCACCGATAATCCCGGCGTCTGCTGCAACACCTCGGTGATGTCGTTCAGCCCCTGGTCATCCATACGCTGACGGGTAACCACGCTGATCGACTGCGGGGTTTCGCGAAGGGTCAACGGCAGTTTGGTGGCCGTGTTGCTCTGGCCTGTGGTGTACGAGCCAGTGCCCTCGGTGGTGGCCCCCAGGCCTGCGGCGTTGATGCTGGTGGCGCCCAGTTCCAAGGCGGCGCCGCGCTCGGCCTTGGCCAGCACGTACCGTTTGTTCCCCGCCTGCACAAGCCGCAGGCCGCTGCCCTGGAGCAAGTGGGCAAATCCCTGGTGCAGCTCGAAATCCCCCTGCAGGCCTGGTGAGCCGAGGCCCGCGGTATCTTCGGCGCTGAAAGTGATCATGACCCCGCTGGCGGCAGCGAATTGGCTGAGGGCCTCGGCCAGGCTGCCAGCCGGGATGTCATAGCGCTGTGCTTGCGCCCAGGCAGCGGGCAGCACCAGCAGCGAGCCGGCCAGGCTCAGGGTGAGCGCTGCGCGGTGAATACCGCAGGCGAGTCGGGAGGGGGGTACGAACATGAACAACTTCCTGTTGGGGTTGGCAATGGCTGCGTTTTTTACGCATGTGCAGCTAGAGCCGAAGCAGAAATTGAAATCTGTTACCCCTCACGCGAAAAAGTTTGTTTCATGCGACACCCGCCTCGATCCGCACCCAGTAACGGGTCAGGCGCCGGATTTGCACGGGCAGGGAGTCCTGCAGATTGGCCAGCACCGCCTCGCTGTCATCCAGCAGGAAGGTGCCGGACAGCCGCAAACCGGCGACCTCGGGCGCGCAACCGAGGTAGCCGGGGCGGTAGCGTGAAAGCTCGGCGAGCACGTCGTCCAGGCGCCAGTCGACCACCACCAGCATGCCTCGCGCCCAGGCTGAACTTTGCGCGGCGGCGGGGTGCAGTGGCCCGATTCGGTCTGCGGTAAAGGTCAGGGTTTGCCCCGCTTCGGCACGCATCACCTGTGCCTGCGCCAGCCTTGGTTGGACCTCCACGGCGTGCGCCTCGACCGTGACCCGGGTGCTGCCGTGCCCCTGGCGCACGGCAAAGCGCGTGCCGAGGGCGAGGATTCGGCCCTCGGCCGATTGCACGCTCAGTGGGCGTGCATCCTTGGCCGTTTCCACCAGAATTTCGCCCTGCTTCAGCACGATCAGCCGCTGCTGGCCATCGAAATGCAGGTTCACTTGGGTGTCGGTGTCCAGCACCAAGCGGCTGCCGTCAGCCAGCGTCAGGTGGCGGCGTTGCCCCACGCGCGTGGCGTAGTCCGCCTGCCAAGGCGAAAGCTGATAACCCTGCCAACCGACCACGCCGACCCCGAGCAACAGCGCCAGCATCTTGACCGCCGCACGGCGCTGTTGCCGGGCTTGTTCAAGGGTCGCCGCACCTCCCGCCGCAGGGGCTTGGGCCAAGCGCTGCTGCAAGTGTTCAAGCCGGGCCCAGGCTTGTGCGTGCTGCGGGTCCGCCGCCAGCCAGGCTTGCCACTGGCTGTGGGTGGCAGGGCTGACCGTGCTTTCGTTAAGGCGCACATACCAGTCCACCGCCTGGGCCAGGGCGCGCTTCATACCTCGTCCAGCAGCAGGCAATGCATCAGGCCGCGGGCCAGGTGCTTGCGCACGGTGCTCACCGATACCCCACAGCGTTCAGCGGCTTTCTCGTAGGACAGCCCGTCCAGTTGCACCGCCAGGAAAATTTGCCGGGTACGCGTGCCTAGGCCATCGAGCAAGCGATCGATGGCGAGCAGGCTATCCAGGATCTGTGCACGGGTTTCTGCCGAAGGGGCGTACGCTTCGGGGCGCAGTTGCAAGGCTTCGAGGTAGGCCTGTTCCAGGCTGCGCCGCCGGTACAAATCGATGACCAAGCCGCGGGCGATGGTCGCCAGGTAGTGCCGAGGCTCCTTCAGGCTGCTGGCGGTGCGGGCCAGCAGCACGCGCACAAAGGTGTCCTGAGCCAGGTCCGCAGCATCCGCTGAGTTGTTCAGCCGATGGCGCAACCAGCTACGCAACCACACGTTGTGGTCACGGTACAGCGCATGCAGATGCTCATGAGGTACTGCGTCGGGTGGCATTGTGGACATTCCCTCTCCCAGCCGGCGGAGGATGCAAATACGAAACACTCTCGATTGTAGAGGGATTGGCCAAGGCTGGGAAGAACACAGAGCGGGAAGTTGAATCGACGCTGCGGGTTGCAGCGCAGTCAACCCTTTTCAGGCGGCTGCTGTGGGGAGGTGGCAATACTCGCCTTTGAAATACAGTAATGGCTGCGTGGTAGCAGCGGCTTGCGGGTTTAGCGCTTTCACTTCACCGATCACGATCAGGTGGTCACCTGCGACGTGCTCGGCGTGAATTTCGCAATCAAGCCAGTGCAGGCTGCCGGCAATGACCGGATTACCGAGCGGTGATTTCTTCCAGTCGATCCCGTGCCACTTGTCCGTGCCGCGTCGGGCGAACTGGTTGGACACCTTGGCTTGTTCACCCGACAGGATATTGACCGCAAATCGACCTGCCTGGCGAATTTTGGGGTAGCTGGCAGAACTGCACATTACGCTGAACGACACCAGCGGCGGGCTCATCGACACGCTGTAGAACGACTGGCAGGTGAAGCCAATCGGTTCATCGTCAAGGTGCGATGTAATCACCGTGATGCCGGAGGCGTAGTGCCCGAGGGCTTCGCGAAACCGCGACGGTTCGATTGCAGCAGTGGGAAGTGACATAAAGACCCTGAGCAGTAAGTGCTGATCGAGTGTGCCAAGGAGGGCCTGAAGCGGCCCCCCGTAAACCACGTATACCGTGAGTTCACTATGCGTTCGCATACTCTCTGCGGACGATTTCAGCGCCTGCAGTCAACGCACTCAATTTCCCCCTGGCAACGTGACGCGGTAACGGCGCCATGCCGCAGTTGGTGCACGGGTAGAGCTTGTCGATGTCGACAAACTGAAGGGCCTTGCGCAGGGTGTTGGCGACTTCCTCGGGTGTTTCAATGGTATGGGTTGCCACATCAATGGCGCCAACCATCACCTTTTTACCGCGAATCAGTTCAATCAGGTCCATCGGCACGCGGGAGTTGTGGCATTCCAGCGAAACGATGTCGATGCTGGATTTTTGCAGCTTGGGGAAGGCTTCTTCATACTGCCGCCATTCTGACCCGAGGGTTTTTTTCCAGTCGGTGTTGGCCTTGATGCCATACCCGTAGCAGATATGCACGGCCGTTTCGCATTTAAGCCCTTCAATGGCCCTCTCCAGGGTGGCCACCCCCCAGTCGTTCACCTCATCAAAGAAGACATTGAATGCAGGTTCATCGAACTGGATGATGTCGACCCCAGCGGCTTCTAACTCCTTGGCCTCCTGGTTGAGAATTTTGGCAAATTCCCAGGCCAGCTTTTCACGGCTTTTATAGTGACTGTCGTACAGCGTATCAATCATGGTCATGGGGCCTGGCAGTGCCCATTTTATGGGTTGCTTGGTTTGCTGACGCAAGAACTTGGCATCCTCGACAAACACCGGTTTCTGGCGAGCCACAGCCCCGACAACCGTCGGCACGCTGGCGTCATAGCGATCGCGAATTCTAACGGTTTCACGCTTCTCGAAATCGACACCGCTGAGGTGCTCAATAAACGTCGTGACAAAGTGCTGTCGCGTTTGCTCACCATCGCTGACAATGTCAATGCCTGCAACTTGCTGCTCGTGCAATGACAAACGCAAGGCATCGTGTTTGCCCTCGATCAGGGCCTCATCTTGCAGCTTCCAAGGCGACCAAAGTGTCTCAGGTTGTGCGAGCCAGGACGGTTTAGGCAAACTGCCGGCGGTTGAAGTGGGTAACAGCTTTTTCATAGTAAAAGACCTTGAACGTGGGAAGCGTCAATGAGCGTAATTGGCGGACCACTGCTCAAGTACGGCGTGGTAGGGTTTGATGAAGTGCTCTTCGGCGAACCGACCTTGTTCAATCGCCAGTCGGCTGCGCTCTTCGCGATCATAGACAATGCGCGTCAATGAATAGTCCTGGTGCTGCAAGCTGGGCTGATAGGACCTTCCAGCGACCGCGTTCGCGTTGTAAATCTCGGGGCGGTAAATCTTCTGGAAGGTGTCCATCGTGCTGATGGTGCTGATGAGTTCAAGGTTGCTGTAATCACCCAGCAGGTCGCCGGCGAAGTAAAAAGCCAGCGGCGCAACGCTGTTTGGCGGCATGAAGTAGCGAACCTTCAAGCCCATTTTCTTGAAGTACTCATCCGTCAGCGAATACGCGTCTTGCTGGTACTCGACCCCCAGTACAGGGTGCTGGTTTTCAGTGCGCTGATAGGTTTTGCTGCTCGAAACGCTCAGGCAAATAACCGGTGGCTTGTTGAAATGCGCTGTGTAGGCCGCTGAGTTCACGAAGCACTGGAACAGTTTTCCATGCAGGTCGCCGAAATCCTCTGGCGTGCTGAAGGTGGGCCGGCCTTTGTTGTGGGCCAGCAAGCGCACGCTGAAATCATAATCGCGCACGTAGGACGAGAAGTTATTGCCGACAATGCCATCGATACGCGTGTTGGTTTTTTTATCAATGACGGTCGTTTTAAGTAGTTCGATCAGCGGCAGGGCCGGGTCACCGCTTTCAGCATCGAGGTTCATCTCAACAGAAATGATCTCCAGCGCTACTGTGTAACGATCGCCGGTGGGGTTGTCCCAATGCGCCAGTGCATTGAAGTGATTGTCGATCATCTTCAAGGTGTTGCGTAAATTCGCTTGGCGGCTGGTGCCTCTCGCCAGGTTGGCAAAGTTGGTGGTGATGCGCGTGTTGTCCGAGGGCTGGTAGTGCTCATCGAAACAGACGCTCTTGATAGCAAAAGCAAGCGTGTTGTTCATGTTGGTGCGGTGCCTTAATCCCTTAATTGTTCAGTGCACCAGAGCTTTCCGGTGCGTTTACGCAGTGTGGGCTTCGCCAGGTAACCTGCGAGCCGGCGCAAAAAACGATAGGGGGATTTTCAGGCGTAAAGGAATATGAGGCAATCTCATTATTTTTGAGATGAACTTTATTTTACCTCATGATTGAAGGGCGCCAGCGACGCACCGCCGTCGCCCTGCGGCCGCGGCGTCTGCTGCCTGCCCAAAAAGACCTGTATACGAGTGCGGCACACAAAGGCGCAAGCTGCCAAAGGCCGTTGGCAGCTTGCGCCCCTATCAGCAGGGTTGAACCGCCAATCGGTTACTCACGTTACGCCCCAGCACCAGCACCGTCGCAAAACCACAACCCACCAGTGCCGTGGCCAAGCTCAGCAATACTGCGGTGCCCAACTGGTCGACGATCTGCCCACCGAAGAACGAGCCCAAGGCAATGATCACCTGGAACATAGCGACGAACAGTGGCATGCCGCGTTCGACATCCTTGGGTGCTACGACAAACATCCAGATACTGGCGCACGCCGGGAAGGCGCCGAAGGCGAAGCCCCACAGTGCGATCAGCATCGCCGCGCCGGTCATACCGGTGGCAAAGTAGGGGAACAGCGCGGTGCTGACGCCTATCATCAGGGCGACCAGCATCAGGGTATGACGTACGCTTCGGTTGGCGGCGAAGCCGGCGAAAATGTTGCCGATGACACCCGCAACGCCATAGAGCAGCAGCAGCGAACCAATGGTCGGCCCATCGAAGCCAGCGCTTTGCTTGAAGAAAGGCGCGACATAGGTGTAGGCGGCAAAGTGCGCCAGGCCAATCAGCAATACCGCGATCAAGCCAACCCGCGCCTGCGGATTGATGAACAGCGCCGGCAGGTCACTGATGCGAATGGCCTTGTCTGGGTTAAGCCGCGGCAACAGCAGGACCTGCGCCAGCAGCACCGGCACGCCCACCAACGCGGTCACCAGAAACGTCATGCGCCAGCCCATCAGGCCACTCAACCAGGTGCCCACGGGCACCCCCAGGACAGTGGCTAGGGTCACACCGACCATGATGATCGACGTGGCCTGCGCAACGCCCACACCCTTGGGCGCCAGGCGGCCGCTGAGGGCAATGGCCGTCGCCCAGAAGCCACCGATGCTGATGCCTAGCAGCACACGGCCGAACAGCAGCAGGTTGAAGTCGCTGGCGTAGGCCACCACCGCGTTGGCGATGATCATGATCAGCGTCAGGCCGATCAGCAGGTAACGACGGTCCAAGGCGCCAATGCCTACAGACAACAAGGGGGCGGCGAGGGCGGCCATGATGCCGGGCAGGGTAACCATCAGCCCGGCCTGGCCGGCGCTGATGCCCAGGTCGCTGGCGACATCGTTGAGTACGCCTACTGGGAGAAACTCGCTGGTCACCAGGGCGAAGGCACCCACCGCGACCGAAAGAATCGCCAGCCACTGCTGTTTGACGCTTTGTTGATTATGTTCGGGAAGGCCGCTAGGGGCCTGGCTGTCGCTTGGCATGGTGCTGGGTTCCAAGGGGGAAGTCGCCTGAAAGACGAGGAGGAGGGGGGAAATTGGAGGCGATTATACGGGTGGGGATGGGCAACTACACAGGCGCGCGGCTTGATAGTAGTCATCAGTGAGATCGATGAAAGGCGCTGTGCAGAGCGGCGGCGGCTGGCTGATGAGGGGCGATGGGGGGCGGATATGCATTGGCGACCGTTTTCGACCCATGGTGGACAGTCAGTGGCTCAAAGTGGTCTGTACATAGGAAACCCATGATTGGCTTTTTCCTGACCTTGTTGTGGATGTAGCCTCGGTCTCTCAACGCTGCGTGCAATGGATCTTGAATATGTCCATCATGTCCGGTCATCTTGATACCGAACGGATGAAACACTTCCTTCATGGATTTTTCGAAACATGTGTCAGCCAGGTGAGATAGATCACGCCGAGGGTAAGCCAACAGAGCCCAATGACGATCGCGGTCGCACTCAGCTGGCTCACCAGATACAGGTTTACGCACATGCCCAGCAGTGGAAACAACAGATAACTCACAAGCCCGAGGCTCTGGCGCCGACGAGCGCGGTAGAAGTAGCAGATGACGCACAGGTTCACTGCGGTGAACCCAAGGAAGGCACCGAAGTTGATGAAGGAGGTCGCCATTTCGAGCGTGAGGTTCAAACCCAGCAGTCCGATTACGGCGGTGAACAGCAGGTTGAACACCGGAGCCTGGGTCTTCGGGCTGAGCGTGCCGAAGAACTTCTTGGGCAGTATGTCGGCCCGGCCCATGAAGTAAAGCAGGCGGCTGGTACTGAGTTGCACGATGAGGCCCGAAGCAAACCCGGAGATGATCAAACCGAGGTTCAGCCAATCCGCAAATATCTGCCCGCCCACTTCGACGGACATGAGATAAGCAGCAATCTGGGCATCTTCGAATACGCCGCCGGGATGGACCAGCTGCATGATGTACGCCACCAACGCAAACAGCAGGCCTGCCGTTGCCATCACCAGCACCACGGCGCGCGGGATGTTGCGCTTCGCGTCGCGCGTTTCCTCGGCCATTGTAGTGACTGCATCGAAACCCAGATAGGAATAGGCCGCCACGGCCGCCGCTGCTGACACACCTAGGAAGGTGCTACTGGGGTTCCAGAGTGGCGCGGTCAGGGCTACCGGAGACTGATGGGCCAGGTGGACAACGCACAGCACCACAAACAGCAACACAAGGGCGATGCCCAACCCTGTCAGCAATTTGTTTGTCCGGTCGGCAAGGCTAAGCCCCAGGACGTTCACCAGCGTGGTCAGGCCAATGTTGACCAACATCCAGCCCCAGAACGGTATGGCAGGGAATTGCACATTGAGAAAAACCGATTGCACCAACCAGGCGACCATGGGCATGAACAGATACCCATGTATGCCGTGAACTGCCGATGGAAGTGAAACGCCGAGAAGTTGGCGATGCGGCTCAAGGCGTTCACCGACAGGTCACCTTCAAGGTGGCTGTCGATGTAGGCAAGCACGGCTTCGAACCGTTTCGCGTAGGCAGGGCAGTGCTGTGAGTCAGTCAACGAGCGGAGTCTCCGGAAGGTGCGGTGAGCGCTAGCATCCGCTGTTCAGGCATTGGGGTGCCTAGCCGTGATTGCTCTGTTGGAAATTGTCGTGACCCTTTACGCGCAGTGAACCCATCATGGGCACGGTCCCCCGGCGTCGTGGTGCCGGGGGCTTCGGTCTGGTGCTTGGGAATATCCTAGAAGCTGTACTTCACATTGACCATCAGGTTACGCGGCGCCCCATAGAAAACCGTGCCGTAGTTGCCAATGCCACTGTAGTAATGCTTGTCGAACAGGTTGTTGACGTTAAGGGTAGCCTTCAGGTTGCGGGTGAAGTCATAGCCACCTACCAGCCCCACCAGCGCGTAGGACTTCTGTTCGAACTTGGCAGCCGGGTCGTCGATCGCGTACCAGTCCTCATCGCTTGGCTTGAAGAAGGTCGAACTCTGCCAATACGCATTACCGCCCACGGTGAACTTGCGCCATTCGCCCTGCAGGCGGTAGTTGGTCGCCAGCTTGAGCAGATGTTGCGGTTGGTTGGTCGCCACGCGCTGGTCATCCGCATCGTGGGATTCGGCGAAGGTGTAGCCCGCCATCACTTGCAGGTCCTTCATCAGTTCGCCGTTCATTTCCAGCTCGACGCCGCGCGTGGTGACGCCTTGCGCTGCCCGGTAGGCGCCGCCGCCACTTGGCGTGGTGCCGCCGGTGAGCACTGCGAAGTTGTCCTGCTTCAGCTCGAACAGGGCCAGGCTGGCATTCAGGCGGTTTTCGAAGTAGGCGCCTTTGATACCGATCTCATAGCTGGCGCCGGTGAGCGGGTCGATGGGCTTGCCGTCCGTACCGAGGCTGTAGGCCTGCGGCTTGAACACGTCGGTGTAACTGGCATACACGGTGTGGTACTGGTCCAGGTCGTAGGTGACGCCGGCGTAAGGCACGATTTCACTGGAGTTGGTGGCGCTGGCCGGGAGGCGGCGACCGATGGCGTTGATCGTGTCGATGTCCCATTTGTAGTCGACGATCCGTGCCCCCAGGATAACTGCCAGCGCGTCGGTGGGTTTGAGAATGGTGGCCGCGAAGCCAACCTTCTGCCGCGCTTCGATATCAAAGGTGGACCACCATTCAAAGTTGGTCGGGGTATCGCCGTAGCCGTCCCACTGGAATACGTCGTCGATGACGCCATTGGTCACGCCATCATCACGCTTGGAGGTGGATTTGGTGTGGGCGATGCTGTAGCCGAACACGGCTTCATGCACGCGTCCGCCCAGCGAGAACGGGCCGCGAGCATACAGGTCCAGGCCTTTTTCCTTGCTGGTGGTGTTGAATTTGCTCGCGGTGCCGTTGTTGTTCACGGCGCCGGTATCGGGGTCGATGTTGCCGCCGATAAAGCCATGGGAAATGCTGCCGTCTGCCTGGATGGCCTCGCTGCTGATGCCCGAGATCAGCTCGCGCGAGCGGTAATCACGGCTGCTGAGCACGCCCTTGAGTACCCAGTCGTTATCGAAGGTATGGGCAAGTTCTGCAAAGGCACGCTGGGTTTCCTGGTTGCGCCAGGTCCAGCGGTCGGCGGCGTTGGTGTCACGGTCGAACTTGACCGTACGGCCATCGAGGAAGAACGCGGGCAGTGCGCCGGTGGTGCTGCCGTTGTCGTAGTTTTTCTGCACGTCGTAGCCAAGCGTGAACAGGGTGCTCTCGCTGAGGTCGGCTTCCAGCACGCCATAGAAGGTGTTCTGCTCGCCGGTCAGGTACTCGACGTAACTGTGCTGGGATTGGGTGCCAGCCACCATGCGGCCACGGACATTACCGCTGTCGGTCAACGGGCCGGCAAGGTCGAAGTCGGCCTGGTATTTGTCCCAGGACCCGGCGCCTGCGCCGATATGGCCCTGTAGTTCGGCAGTGGGGCGCTTGCGCACCAGGTTGATGACCCCCGAAGGGTTGCCGGCGCCGTTGACCAGGCCGGTTGCGCCCTTGAGCACTTCGACCCGGTCATAGACCAGGCTGTTGCCGATGCTGTAGTTGTCGCGCAATGAGCCGCCGTCGGAGGACAGGCTGGGCACACCATCGAACTGGTAGTTATCCAGCTTGAAACCGCGCGAATAGAAGGTAAAGGCTTCGGAGCTTTCCTGGTTGACCGTGACACCGGGCGTTTGCTTCAGGACTTCGGAAACACTTTGCAGGTTCTGGTCGTCCATCTGCTGGCGGGTGACCACGCTGATCGACTGCGGGGTTTTGCGCAGGCTCAGGTTCAGGCGTGTGGCGGCGGCAGTTTCGCCGGTGGTGTAAGAGCCGCTTCCCTCGGTGGTCAGGCCCAAACCTTCACCCGTGATGCTGGTTGCGCCCAGTTGCAGCGCCGAACCTGCATCAACCTGGCTCACCAGCACATAGTTGTTGCCCACCAGCAAAGCCTGTAGCCCGGTGCCGGCCAGCAGTTGGGCAAACCCCTGTTCGATACTGTAGCCACCGCGCAGCCCGCTGCTCTGCCGTCCCTGGGTCAGCGCCGCATCGAACGACAGCAGCACCCCGGCCTCGCGGGCGAAGCGGTTCAGGGTCGTCATCAACGGCCCTGGGGCGATATCGTAGACGCGGCTGGCCTGTTCGGCGTGGGCCTGGGCGCCCGTCGACAGCAGCGGGGCCAGCAGCCCGGCATGCACTGCGATGGCGCTGCCAAGCAGCAGGGAGGTGAGGTGTTTTCGGCGTGGGTATGGGCAGCTTGTTGTTCTAGGCATGACAGCTCCTTCAAATGCCTGTTTGGGCGGTTTGCAGGAGAGCTCGAACGAGAGAGGCCAATCCGACAATGCGGTTGAGAAATATTTTCACCTGACATCACGACGTGGCAGGCATCAGCCTGACCCAGTAGCGAGTCCAGGTGCTGACTTTCAGCTGCAGCGCCTCGGCAATCGCCACCAGGGCGCGGTCGGTGTCGTCCAGTGGATACACCCCAGCCAGACGCAGCCCGGCCACGTCGTCACTGCAACTCAGCACGCCGGGGCGGTAGCGCTGCAGTTCGGCCAGGGCGCGGCGCAGCGGCCAGCCGTCGAGCACCAGTTGGCCATCGCGCCATGCCGTGCGAGCCATTTCGGCTGGGCGTGGCTCTGGCAGCAGCCCGTTGTCGAAGGCCAGGGCCATGCCTGCTTCAACCCGCACCTCATGGGCGCTCGCGGCGTTGTGCACCGCAACGGCGTGTTCGATAACGGACAGCTCGGTGCAGTCGGCATGCAGGCGCACGGTGAAATCAGTGCCCAGGGCGCGCATGTCGCCATGTACCGTGCGCACCCGCAGCGGGCGAGAGTCAGCGGCGGTGTGTACGGCGATTTCGCCTTCGACCAGGACGATCAGGCGCTGCTCTGCGCTGTACCGGATATCGACCACAGAGGCTGTATTGAGCGTCAACCGCGTGCCATCCTGCAGGGTCAGGCTGCGGCGTTCGCCGGTCGCGGTACGCACATCGGCCAACCAGATGGGGGCGTTGCGATAGCCTGTCCAGGCTACCCCGGCCAGCCCCACACCGAGCACCAGCGTCTTGAGCACCTTACGCCGTCCCGTCCCGATCTGTCCTGCGGCAAGGGTATGCCGTGCCAGCGGGCCATGCACGCCCGCAAGGCCTGCCTGCAATTGCTCCAGGCGCCCCCAGGCCCAACCGTGCAAAGGCGCTTCGTCAAGCCAGGCTTGCCACTGTGCCCGGTTTTCGGCGCAGTCAGGCGCTGCGAGAAAGCGCGCATGCCAGTGTGCCGCTTCGCGCAGGGCCTGGCGCTGGTCGGCGGGGTTCACAGTTGCGCATCAAAAGCGAACAGCAGGCAACGTTCGGTGGCCTTGGCCATGTACTTCGTCACCGAACTGACCGACACACCGAGGCGCTGGGCGACCTCTGGGTAGGTCAGGCCATCGAGTTGCACGTACAGAAAGGTGTCACGCACTTTCTGGCCCAGCCCGTCGAGCATGGCGTTCAGTTGCATCAGGGTTTCCAGCATCAGCAGGCGTTGTTCGGGCGAGCACTCTTCGAGTACCGGCTGGCTGGCGAGGAACTCCAGGTAGGCCTGCTCAAGGTTGCGTCGGCGCAGCTGGTCGATCATCACTCGCCGCGCCACGGTGGCCAGAAAGCTGCGAGGCTCTGCCAATGGCTGGCGTAGCGCGCTGCTGATCAGGCGCAGAAAGGTGTCCTGGGTAATATCGGCCGCCCGGTCTGCATTACCCAGGCGCCTGCGAATCCAGCCTTGCAGCCATTGGCTGTGGTCGCGGTACAGGGCGTGCATCTCATCATGCCGGGCTGATGCGGGCGGCTGGGGGTAGGGCACCTGGATCTTCCTGATTATAAAGTGCGGATAAGAATTGATCGCAATTATAGGGGTATCAGGATGCTTTGCAATCTCAGTCAGTTTGAGGCACTGCGCTGCAGGGCGCGTACCACGAGGCAGCAGAATCGAGGTGAAGGTGTTTCTGCTGCTTGGGCAGGACAGGCGTATCAAGCGTGCCCAGCGCTATCGATATCCAGTCGGCAAACTCACCTTGGGTGCGTGACCAGAACAGGGTCGAGCCGCACTCCACGCAAAACTCCCGCGCTACCAGCGGCGAGGACGCATAGGCCTTGATACTGGTGGCGCCGCGAAGGATGCGCAGCATGCTGCGAGGAACACTGCCGTAAGAAGCGAATGCTGCCCCGTGCCCTTTGCGGCACTGGCTGCAATGGCAGTGGCTCACGGCCTTTGGCGGGGTAAGCAGCAGGTAACTGACCGCTGCGCACAAGCAGCTTCCTTGGTATGCCTCTTTCACTGGCGCTTCCGTGCAGGTGGAAAACGCCAGCGTAACCGCCTCGGCCTGATGAGTGGACCGTTGCAAGCCTGCACGCCTGCTTCGGCGTCAGCACGGTATCGATTACGAGCATGCAAAAATATTTTTGCGCCAGTGCATCCAGAAGGGCTCTCGATGGGTAGTTCTTATCAGGCAGTCGGTGATTGCCTGACCCATGACCCCACGGAGTTCGCCCCATGATCATCAAGCCCGCTTTCTCCCTGCTCGCCGCCTGCCTTGTACTTGCGTCTGCACCCGCCCATGCCCAGTCGGGCGTCCCGGACGCCGTCAAGGTACCCGACGGCCACGCCATCATGCTGGAAACCGTCGGTGTCGGTGAGATCACCTACCAATGCCGCGACAAGGCCAATGCGCCAGGCCAGACGGAGTGGTTTTTCGTCGGGCCCAAGGCGGTGCTCAATGATCGCAGCGGCAAACCTGTAGGTGACTACTTTGGTCCTCCGGCCACCTGGCAGGCCAAGGACGGTTCGAAAGTGACCGGCACCCAGCTTGCCGTCGCCCCGGCGGCCAAAGGCGATATCCCGTATCAACTGGTCAAGGCCAACCCTGCCGAGGGCAAGGGCGCGATGCAAGGGGTCAGCTACATCCAGCGCCTGGCGACGCGCGGTGGCGTAGCGCCTGCCATGGACTGCACGGCGCAGAGCAAAGGCGCGCAACAAGTAGTCAAGTACCAGGCGGACTACGTGTTCTGGTCGGCCAAGTGACGAGGGCTTGAGCGGCAGGCCAGCGATTGATCATCTACGCTGCTGGACGTGCCCCAGGCCGGTAAGGCAGGGCACCGTCCAGGTTTCATGATGAAGGAACGACCCCATTTTGAATTCGCCCGTTGTTCCATTTGATTTCGAGGGCTGTCTTGCCGCTTGTGCCCAAGGAGACCGCCGTGCCTTGCAGGCGCTCTATGAGCATGAGGGGGCGCGTTTGCTGGGCGTCGCACGGCGCATCGCGCGCGATCAGGCGAGCGCGGAGGATATCGTTCACGATGCCTTTGTGCGTATCTGGACACGTGCTGCCAGCTATGACCCGTCGCGCGGTTCAGCCCGGGGCTGGGTCTACAGCATTACCCGTCACCTGGCACTGAACTTCGTGCGTGACGGCCGCTGGGAAACCGACCTGGACGAGACTGGCATGATCGCGGCTGTAACCCTGGCCCCGGAGCTGGACGACCTGCAATTGTGGTCAGGCTCGGCGAAAATCTATCGCTGCCTTGAGCAACTGCAACCCGCCCCCCAGCGTTGCATCCTGCACGCGTATGTGGACGGTTGCAGCAATGCCGAAATCGCAGCGCTGCTGGGTGCGCCGCTAGGCACCGTGAAGGCATGGATCAAGCGAAGCCTGAAGGCCCTGCGGGAGTGCATGACATGAAGCGTACCCCAGGTGATGACAGCGCCGAGGACCTGGACGACCTGGCAGCCGAGTACGTGCTGGGTACCTTGAGTGGCGAGCAGCGTGCTGCCATGCAGGACCGGTTGAAAACGGAGCCGGCCGTACGCGCCGCAGTGGATGCCTGGGAGGCCCGCCTGCTCGAACTGACCACGCAGGCTGAACCCATCACGCCAAGCCACCGCTTGTGGGGCCGGATCGAGCGCAGCCTTGAAGAGGCTCAACCGTCCGGGCAACCACGCGCTGGCTGGTGGCAGCGGCTTGGACTCTGGCAGGGCTTGAGCGCTGCGGGGTTGGCCGCGAGCTTGCTTCTGGCCTTGGCGCTGCTGACCAAGACACCGCCTGTAACCACCTACATGGTGGTGCTGGTAGCGCCGTCGGGGCAGGCCCCGGGGTGGGTAGTGCAAGCCAACGATGCGAGCATGATCGAACTGATCCCGCTTGGCGTGGACGATGTGCCCGAAGGCATGACCCTGCAGTTCTGGACCAAGGGCGAGCAGTGGCGCGCACCTGTTTCGCTGGGGTTGGTCAAACCGGGCGAACAGTACCGCGTGCCGCTGACGCGCTTGCCTGCGCTTGAGCCGAATCAGCTGTTCGAGCTGACCCTTGAGAAAGCGGGCGGCTCCCCGACCGGTGCTCCAACGGGCCCGGTGAAGTTCATTGGGCGCGCGGTGAAAGTTATATGAGCCCCTGAGGTCTCTATCGTACACAAGCGGCTTGACCCTGAAGTGGCTACAACCCTCACGCTGGTAGCCAGTTTCTCTCTACCGGGCATTCATCATGGACAACCGTATTCCTCCGCCGCTGGTCGCTACCCTGTTCGGCCTGTTGGCGTGGTTCGCAGCTCGACACTTGCCGGGAACACTGGAGCTGACTCTCGAATGGCGCATTGGCCTTGCGCTGTTGGTATTGCTGGCAGGCGTAGCGGTTTGCCTGGCCGGCGTGCTTTCCTTCCGTCACGCACGTACCACAGTCAACCCGCTGAAGCCTGAAACGGCTTCGGCCCTGGTCAGCTCGGGCGTTTACAGGTACACCCGCAACCCCATGTACTTAGGATTCGCCACAGTGCTGATAGCCTGGTCGATCTTTCTCGCCTGGCCGCCAGCGCTGCTGGGCGTGCTGGGCTTCGTGATCTACATGAACCGCTTCCAGATCGGGCCGGAGGAGCGGGCCCTTGCCAGCCTTTTCGGGAGGGAGTTTGCGCAGTACTGCAAACAGGTCAGGCGTTGGCTGTAGAAACGAAACGTCTACCACCTTGCCAGTGGCCGCTCTCGATCCAATGCCACCTTCCTGAGACGCAGCCAGTGCTCTTCTCCACGGGGATAAATGAGCCCGCTTGATTACGAATTCTTCAAGATGGCCTCAAAATGCGACTGACCTACGATGCTCAGCCGTGGCAACCACCTTGCCGCGCTTGAGCACCATCAGCCGTGTCGGCAGGTCGAGAATGACATCGGCCACAGCCCGGCAATCGACCATCACCAGGTCGGCATCATTGCCCACCGCCAAACCGTGGCGTTTCAACCCCATGGCTTTGGCAGGGTTTGTCGTGAGCATCGACAACACGGTGGCCTGATCATCCACGCCGCCCAAGTGGCAGGCGGGAATGGCCAGTTGCGCAATGTGTAACAGGTCGCCAGTGCCATACGGTGTGAATGCATTGCGGATGTTGTTGGTGGCCAGGCAAACCGTGACACCGCCGTCGCGCAGTGCACGCACCGGTGTCAGGGTGCGTCTGACATTGTGACTGTCACCCCGAGCCCCCAGGTGCAGGTCGGTGGCGGGCAGGCACATCACGCTGATGTCGGCCTCACGTAGCAACGCAATCACCTGTGCCCGTCGCGCTGGCGAGGCGGCGGCCAGGCTGGTCAGATGCCCAACGCAGACGCGCCCGTGGTAGCCTTCGGCAATGGTTCGACGTGCCACGTACTCGATGGTCATGTGCTCGGCGTCATCGGCGAAGTCCTGGTGCAAGTCGATGTCTTTGCCGTAGCGCTTGGCCAAGTCAAAGACGAAATCTATGTGCTCCAGCGGCGACACGTCGTTGTAGGGAATGCCGCCCACCACATCGGCCCCCATCTCCATTGCCTGGGCCATCATGGCCTGCATGCCAGGCAGCTTGAGAATGCCTTCTTGCGGAAACGCCACGACCTGGATGTCGATCACCTCGCGGAATTGCTCGCGCAACTCCAGCACCACTTCGAGCCCGGTGAAGCCTTGGGCGGGTCGAACTCGGCATGGGCACGCACATGCGTGGTACCGGCCTGAACCAGTGCGCGCAGCACCTGGATCGAACGTTCGCGGATATCCTCACGGGTCAGTGTGGGCTTCAGTTCGGCGGTGACAGCGATCGCTTCCTTCAAGGTGCCGGAACGGTTGGCCTTGCGCTGCATCACGTTGGCTTTTTCCAGGTGCAGGTGGCCTTCGACAAACCCAGCCACAAGCACTTTGCCGTGCGGTGTGTGTCGACATGGTGCACGTCCTTAGCAGAGTGGTTCTGATGCAGCAGAAAACTCAGCGCCCCGTGCAGTTTGAGATTACAGAGCAAACTCGGCTGGCCCTACAGGCCTGGATACATCAAGCCCATCTGCACAGCGAGGATTGTCTTTTCCCAAGCCGGCTACACGCCTCAGAGCACCTATCCACCCGGCAGTATGAATCGCCCTTGGTTTGGTAGACACCCCGAACGACTGCAAAGGGTCGAAAGCGGTCATTCCCGGTCGACGGTTTGCGACCTAGTGCTGGCGGTGGTCAGTGTTGAGTCAGTCAGTCGTTCACCTCGACATTTGCGGCGCCTGTGAGTTCGAGCGCCGCCCGCGCGGCGCATCGCGAGCTCTGCTCGCTCCTACGTTTGTTTTTGGCCAGTAACGCCTGTGACACGCGCGCGCGACCGCCGGGTTTGTACGACGCACCATCGCGTCATGCGCCCGTTCGCGCGCCAATCCCCCAGGCATGATTGGCCCGAAATAAACGTAGGAGCGAGCAGAGCTCGCGATGCGCCGCGCGGGCGGCGCTCGATTTCCCAGGCGCTGACGATGTCAGGGCGAACACATCGACACACCGCCCTTACCAAACCGCTTCAAGCAACCGGTAGCCAATGCTTGGCCGACGCCCTACCACACTCGGACGACCCCCGCGCCAACGCAGCGGGCAGTGCCCAGTCAGCCCTGTCCCGTTCCAGCAACAGCCGGAAGTTGGCCGAAATGCTTTCGACCAGCTCGGCATCCCTGACCGGGTCCAGCCCCGGATAAGGCTTGCCCTGATACTCCCCGTCATGGGTGAGCACCGCTTCGACACGTTCGCCGCTGGCCGTGTACAGCGCCTTGATCAACTGGGCTTCGCGATCCTTGCTAGCGTTGCCGTGCAGCGCATAGTGAATGGCCAGCGCCGCCCCAAACGCCAGCGCAGGCGTTTGAATGCCATGCTTGCGGGCCAGGTCGATGCTGCTGAGGATGCGCTCGTTACGCTGCAATTTACGCATGGGGTCGCGCCCAACCCGCACGCAAGGGTCCTTGAACGAGGTTTTGCACCGTTCGAGAAACGCATTGGCAAAGCTGCTGACAACCTCTGACATCTGCGGGTATTCGGCCATCAACGCTGGCGCCACTTCCTGATGAATCAGGCGCTGCGCCAGCGCACTGACGCGGGCGTCCCCCATGCCCTGGCCGACCCAGGTGTGCCCCAGCAGGCTCGCATACCAGGCGATGATTGCGTGTGGCCCATTCCATAAGCGGTTCTTGATGATCTGGATCTGGGTAATGTCTGCGACCGTTTTTACCTGGCGCAGCCGCTCCAGCAAATCACTGCCACGCTCCACGTACAGCGGCATGTCGGGCTCGCTGTTGAACAGGATCAGGTGCAACTGGCTCATGGCACTGCTGGATTGTGCAAAGGGCCTGAAGTGCCCGATAAGCCGTTCGTATTCAGGGGCTGGCGTGGCGGGTTTGCGGGTGACCGCTGGCTCATCCTCCAGGCTGTTCTTGAAGATCTGCGACTTGATGCGTAACTGCCGAACCAGCGCGTCATTGCTGATCTTGGAAACGATGCGGCTGACCACCGTTTCGGCAAAATGGGTCTTTTCCAGCACCTGCTTGCACACCTGTGGCGTGCACAGCAGCGCCAACTGCGCCTGCACCTGGCGCCGGACGAACGCCGCACCGCCGATCTTGTTCAACACGATCAGTACGGTCAGCTCCCGCCCCCTGCGTTCGAAGCGCCGCAGCAAACCCTTGGCAATGACCTTGGCCTGATGCGCGATGGCCTGCTCGGGCAGGCTCATGCCGACGACTTCGGCGGCGTTGTACATCTCGATTACCGCCTCTTCGTCGTCCATGTCGATCATGCGCACATTGTCGATGGTCTGGTCGAACGCGGTGGCGCCGTAGCGCACGCTGTAGCGGCCGAACGCAGCGACCGATTCGCGGAGCATGCGCGAACGGGTCGCGGCAATGATTTCGCAGGGGCGTGTGTAGCCGTCCCAATGGGACAGCACCTGGGTCAGGTAGCCGCCCCCGATGGCGCCGAAGCCGTGGATGCCGACGCGGAACTGGTTCAGTGAGGCAGGGAACGCCTCGTCGAGCGCCGGCATGCCCAAGTCGGGCACGCACTCGCTCAAGTCGGCGAGGAACGCGTGCATGCCACGGTAGGCCATGAGCGCGCCGGCCTTGACCTCGGGCGCGGGCGGCTTGATGTCCTCGATCAGGATTGCCTGGCCCCCGGCGCGGATCGCTGAGAGCAGGCCATTTTCCGAGTCCTCGACCATGAAGCACTGGCCGGGTTGGCAATTGAGCGCGCGGGCGGCGTGCAGGAAGATTTCTGGGTGGGGTTTGCCTTGGCTGACTTCGTCGCCGCAAACGGTGATGTCGAAGTACTTGAGCACGTTGGCGTTGATCAGGTACTCCTCGGCGATGGCGCGGCGGCTGGACGTGGCGACCGCCAGGGTCAGGCCGGACTTGCGCAGGCGCTCCAGCACCTCGAGCAGGCCGGCTTTGATCGGCACGCCATGGTTGCGCACGTACGCCAGTTCGAGCTCATCGGCGCGCTGGCGGATCTGCGCATAGGGGAAGTCATCGCCGTTGTGAGCCTTGGCGAGGGCCTCGGCCTTTTTCGCGCTCAGGCCCAGCGAGCCGATCAGCGTTTGCTCGCTCAAGGCGGTGCCGAAGATTTCCAGTGAAGCTTGCTTCAGCGTCCTGAAACGCAGGCGCTCGGTGTCGAACATCGTGCCATCCATGTCGAAGATGGCGCTGTGAATTTTCTTGCCCTGAAACATGATCATTGGGTGTTGCCCCTTTTTTTGCGTGAGACATCCCGCCTTCAGCCACTGAATGGCGAGGCCGGTGCGATGACGGCGTGTGGGCGGTCAGGTAGGGGGCATGCGATCGACAGGGGGGCGCTCGGGGTTGACCCAGAGGTAGGGCGGGACGGCGCGGGGTGTGCAGAGGAGGGTGGCAAGCTTCGCGGCCAGGCGGGCGCCTGGTTTGACGTTGACGTCACGCCCACTGGCTGCTGCTTGGCTTGCAGGCAATGGGCGCACGTAGCGATGGATACGTGTGATTCCAAGCATAAGGTGCTTATCTTCCTTTTCTGATGACTGACGTTCCTTTTTTACCCTTGCACGTATGCGCCGCCACATGCAAGGCGCCGGCAACAATCGTGCGGTTACCGCACACAAGCGCCTCAGGGCCACTCAAGCCCGCAGCGGGCACTCCGATACCTGCTCACCCGCCATCGAAATCCCGATGAGAAGGGGTGCCAACAGGACCATGAGGAGTACTGCCCGTATGTTTGCCGACCTGAAGATCCGCACCGGAATGTTCTGGGTGCTGTCGCTGTTCAGCCTGACCTTGCTGTTCTCCACCGTCAGCGCCTGGCGCGCGGCGGTGGGCAGCGATGAGCAGATCAGCGAACTGGACCAGACCGCGCACCAGTCGGACCGGTTGAACAATGCGTTGCTCATGGCGATCCGCGCCAGCGCCAACGTGTCCTCGGGTTTCATCGAGCAATTGGGCGGTCATGACGAGAGTGCGAACAAGCGCATGGCGCTGTCGGTCGAATTGAACGACAAGAGCCAGAAACTGGTCGATGAGTTCGTCGGCAACGCCCGCGAGCCGGCGCTGCATGCGGCGGCCAAGGAACTGCAGGCCACCTTCGCCGACTACGCCAAGGCGGTGGCGGGGCAGCGTGAGGCGGTGCGGCAGCGCTCGCTGGAGCAGTACTTCAAGGTCAACACCGATGCCGGCAATGCCATGGGCCGCCTGCAGGGGCTGCGTCAGCAACTGGTAGCCACCTTGAGCGAGCGCAGCCAGCAGATCATGCTCGAGTCCGACCGCCGTCTGGAGCGCGCACAACTGCTGAGCCTGGGGCTGCTGGGTGTGACGTTGCTGCTGGCGGCGCTGTGCTGGGCGTTCATCGCACAACGTGTGTTGCACCCATTGCGTGAAGCTGGCCAGCACTTTCAGCGCATCGCCGGCGGCGACCTGAGCGTGCCGGTGGTGGTGCAGCGGCGCAACGAAATCGGCCAGCTGTTCCACGAACTGGAGCGCATGCAGCAGAGCCAGCGCGAAACCCTCGGCAAGCTCAGCAGCTGCACACAACAGCTGGCTGACGCGGCGACGGCGCTGAACACCGTTACCGAGGAAAGCGCCAATAACCTGCGCCAGCAGGGCCAGGAGCTGGAGCAGGCTGCCACTGCCGTCACCGAAATGACCACAGCGGTCGAGGAGGTCGCACGTAATGCTGTCTCCACGTCCGAGACCACGCAGGCATCGAATCAACTGGCCGAAAAAAGCCGCCGGCAAGTCAACGAGAACATCGACGGTACCGAGACCATGACCCATGAGATCCAGGCCAGCAGTGGGCACCTGGAGCAGCTGGTGGGGCAGGTGCGGGACATCGGCAAGGTGCTGGAAGTGATCCGTTCGGTGTCCGAGCAGACTAACCTGCTGGCGCTCAACGCCGCCATCGAGGCCGCCCGCGCCGGTGAGGCCGGGCGTGGTTTTGCGGTGGTAGCGGACGAGGTGCGTACGCTCGCCTACCGCACACAAGCATCGACCCAGGAAATTGAACAGATGATCGGGCGCGTGCAGCAAGGTACCGAAGCCGCGGTTGCCTCAATGCAGGCCAGCACCAGCCGGGCCCAGTCGACCCTGGACATTACTCTGGCGTCGGGGCAGGTGCTGGAAGGTATCTACAGCGCCATCGGCGAGATCAACGAGCGCAACCTGGTGATCGCCAGTGCGGCGGAGGAGCAGGCCCAGGTCGCGCGGGAAGTGGACCGGAACCTGCTGAACATTCGCGAGTTGTCGAACCAGTCGGCGACCGGGGCGCAGCAAACCCGTGCGGCGAGCCAGGCGCTGTCGGGCCTGGTGGGGGAAATGACAGCGCTGGTAGGGCGGTTCAGGGTGTAAGCGCGACGTTCCGAAGTTGCCGAAGGGCCAGCCAGTCAGCGTCCGGTGAAGGGCGGTTAATTATTGGCTGCCCGACGCCGCAGTAAAGCATCAATAGCTCGGATTGCGAGGGGATACCCGTCAGCGCCCATGCCACAGATCACTGTATTGACCACGCCAGACATGATCGAGTGGCGGTGCAGTTCGTCCCGTGCATGAATGTTCGACAGGTGCAGTTCGACCAGCGGTGTGTCGAGTAATTTCAGCGCATCCAGTACTGGAATCGAGTGAAACGAAAGGCCGGCCGGGTTGATGATTACTGCAGCGCCTTGTTCGAAGGCTTCTTGAATCCAGTCGACCATGACGCCTTCGTGGTTGGTTTGGCGAAAGTCGCATATCAGGTCAAGTTCCAGCGCCAGGCTTTCACTGCGTTGGCGGATTTGCTCAAGCGTGGTGTGGCCGTAGATGTGCGGCTCACGGCGACCCAGCAGGTTCAAGTTAGGGCCGTTAAGGATGAAAACGGTGCGATTCATGATTGTCCTGCTGCGTTATTTGGAAAGAAGGGTGGTAGCGCGGGCTTCGACGGCGTCGTCTTCGGCGACGGCGTTCAGGTCGATGCCGCGGGTTTCCCGGCCGGTGATGATCATCGCCAGCGAGATCAGGTTGATCACCGCGCACAGCGTCACCAGCGGCCATGGCGAGTTGTTCGACTGGCTCATCAGCCACACGGCGATCATCGGCATTGGGCCACCGATCACCAGATTGGCGCCTGTGTAGGCCAGTGCCGAGCCCGAGTAGCGGACCTGGGTAGGAAACGCTTCGGCGAAGGCCACAGGCTGGATGCCGCTTTGGAACTGGGTGAAGCCCAGGAACAGCCCCATGATTGCCATGATGGCGGGGACGTTCAGGGTGTTGAGGATTGGGAAGTAGACGAACAGAATCAGCAACGTCATGCACGAACCCAATGCCAGCGCCTTTTTACGCCCCCAACGATCGGACAGATAACCACCGGCAAGCGCACCGAAAATCGCGCACATGTTAGCCACCATCAGCGACATGAACCCTGTCGATTGGCTAAAACCGAGGTGCTTGGTCAGGTAGCTGAGGGAGAAAATCACGATCAAGTAGAACAGCGCAGCGGGTGAGCAGAAGAACAGCATCAGTCGCAGGATGGTTTTGTAATGGCTGCTCACGGCTGATGTGAGTGGGCTCTTTTCCTGTTTGAGCGGGGCCTTCTTCAAGGCCACGAAGGCCGGGGTTTCATCGACTTTCAGGCGGATGAAAATCGCGACGATTACCAGGACGAAGCTCATCAGGAACGGGATTCGCCAGCCGAAGCTTTCGAATTGCTCGCTTGAAAGCGTCGCTGCCAGGCCCATCAATACGCCGTTGGCCAAAATCTGGCTAAGGGGTGAGCACAGGCCGAGCATGCCGGAATAGCGCCCGCGACGGTCGGGGGAGGCGTGTTCCAGCGCCATCAGTTGCGCGCCAGTGGACTCGCCACCCAGTGCGAAGCCTTGAATGATCCGCAGCAGCACCAGCAGGATCGGCGCCCAGATACCCACCTGGCCGTAGGTGGGCAACAACCCCATCAGTACCGAAGCCAGGCCCATCATGGTAACGGTGGCCAGCATCAAGTTGCGGCGGCCGAGTTTGTCACCGAGGTAGCCACAGGTAATGGCGCCCAAGGGCCGCGCGGCCAGGCCGACACCGAACGTTGCCAGCGAAGCGAGCAGGCCTGCGGTGGGTTCCATGGCCGGGAAAAACAACTTGGGCAGAATGGTCGCGGACATCGCGCCATACAACGTGAAGTCGAACCATTCCAGGGCTGTGCCAATGGTCGCGGCGGTCACCGCTTTGCGAGGCATGCGCGAATCATGAGGCGCGTCACTGATTGTGCTCATAAGGGGCTCGTCATTGTTTTTATGGTGTCGGAATACCCACACGATTCCGCTCGGGCTATGCAGTGGAAAGGAATCGTCGAAGTGAATAGACGTTAGCGCATCCTGCTTGCAGAATAATTATCGAAATCACGATAAATAGATAAGCCAGCCTTATGGGTAGCGATTATGGAACTGCGTCACCTGAGAGCCTTTGTTGTCGCCGCTGACCTGCAGCATTTCAGCCGGGCGGCAGAGCAACTGGGCATTGCACAACCGGCACTGAGCCAATTGATGCGAACGCTTGAGTCTGAGCTCGGGCTGACGCTGTTCCGGCGGGAGAACCGCGGCGTGGCGTTGACCGCTGCTGGCGAGGCGTTCCTGCCTCACGCGCGGCAGTCCATCGAGGCCAGCGAACGGGCAATGGCTGCGGCCCGGCGTGCCAAGCGGGGGGAGGTGGGCGAAATCAACATCGGTTACCACTCGGCATTGTTCGAAGCCAATTTGCCGCAATTGCTCCGGCATTACTTCAGCACGTTCCCCGAGGTCAAGGTGTCGCTGGTCGACGCCGGTATTCGCGCGCAGTTCGACATGTTGCTCGACCACAAACTCGACCTGGCCTTTGCCCGGGTGTTCAAGGACCACCTGCCGGACCGTCTGCGCACCCATCCATTCAGCCAGTCCAGGCTCGTCCTGCTCATCCCGGACAACCATGAATTGGCCGATCGCTTCAGCGGGGATCTGTCGACCCTGCGCCACGAAAAGTTCGTGTTTCTCCAGGACAGCACCGGCATCGGCCTGACCTCCCACACCCTCCAGGCGTGCCGGCAGCACCAGTTGCACCCGCAGAACATCATGTATGTGCCGTCGCTGATGAGTATTCCCGGGCTGGTGGCCGCCGGCATCGGCCTGAGCATCGTGCCCGAAACCATGACCCGGCTGACCATGCCGGGCATCCGCATCGTGCCCCTGGCGCAAGCGGAAATGGTCAGTGAACTTTCGCTGATTTCACGGATTGACGAGCGTTCGCGTGCAGTGCTGCACTTTATCGAAGAGGCTCATGCGTGGGGGCTCGGTGGCCCGGCACCGGGCGGGCAGGGCACGGCCTACTTCAGCGGGACGTAGATATCCGTTTGCCATTGCTCCAAGGGCGTTTCCGGGTACGCGCTCAGGTAATGGAAGAACAGCGGATGGTCGCGCAGCTCTTCGTTGCTCGACGGCAACCAGTCACGATAAAGCGGGTAGATGGTTTCGCCAATGTAGTCAGGCGAACCGGTATGCCGAATCACCGCGCAGCGCCCTGCCGGGATAAGCCGTTCGTGCACGCCGAAATCGTTGGGCTGCACAGCCTCGTCCATCTCGCCGCAAACGGCGAAGCGGAAGGCTTGCAACGGTGTGGTGTCGGGGTTGTCGAAGGGGATGCCGAAGGTGCGGCTGCTGGCCACTGGCGATTGGCCGCTGTGCATGCGCCATTGGCGAAAACGCGCGACGCTTTCGCCGACCAGGGCGGGCGCACCTCGGTGTTCGAGCGCGGCTACGCGGGTTTCGGTGAAATCCACGATACGGATCTGCATGGTGATACTCCTGGAACGATGGGGAACAACGAATACCGCACTCCAGGCCTGCCAGTTCGGGGCCTTGGCGAACACGCTCGGCGCCATGCCGAAGGCACGCTTGAAGGCTCTGGAAAAGGCTTCGGGGCTTTCGAAACCAGCGCCGAATGCGGCCTCCAGCACGGACGTTGCGGGCGAGGCGACCAATTGGTGCGCCGCGCGTCGAAGCCGCATCAGTTGCACATAGCGTGAAACCGGAACGCCCATGAACGCCGTGAACTGCCGATGAAAGTGAAACGCCGAGAAGTTGGCGATGCGACTCAGTGCATTCACCGACAGGTCATCTTCGAGATGGTTGTCGATGTAGGCAAGCACGGCTTCGAACCGTTTTGCGTAGGTAGGGCTGTGCTGTGAGTCAGTCAACGAACGGAGCCTCTGGAAGGTGCGGTGAGCGCTAGCATCCTGTGTCCAGGCATCGAGGTGCCTAGCCGTGATTGCTCTTTCGGGGAGTCGTGTTGACCATAGCGTGGATGGCACCGAGTTTGCCGGTGCTTTCGGTCAGATCGCTCCCTCGTCATGAAGTGAAAAACCGCTGTCGTGCGATGAGAAGTGGCCGCAGCCACGGCTGCCTTAGAGTCGGAGCACAACACAACCGTGCCCGGAATCAAGAGCCGCCATGAGCAGATCCACGCAAACGAACGAGACCGTCACCCCCAGCCAGCCACTGGCAGGCAACCCCCTGGTCAGCCTGCGCCCGGCCGACCTGGCCAGTTCAGCCGGCTACCTGCTCAAGGCCGTAGGCACCTCGCCGCTCAAGGCGGGTGCCCATGTGGGGGGCTACCTGAAGGCGCTGCGCGGCATCGTCGCAGGCAACACCAGCATCGCGCCAGACCCGAAGGACAAGCGCTTCGCCGACCCGGCCTGGCAATCCAACGCTTTTCTGCGCGCACTGTTGCAGAGTTACCTGGCTGGCCAGGCAGAGCTGACCCGCTTCATCGAGGCCACCGACCTGGCCCCGCTGGAAAAAAGCCGCGCCCGCTTCGTCGCAGCACAGCTGGCCGATGCCTTGGCACCGAGCAACTCCCCGCTGACCAACCCCGCGGCGCTGCGCAAACTGGTGGACACAGGCGGCATGAGCATGGCCAGGGGCATCCGCCACTTCGGCCAGGACATGCTGAACAACCGCGGCCTCCCGAGGCAGGTCGACAGTACGCCATTCACGGTGGGTGAAAACATCGCCACGGCCAAGGGCGAGGTGGTGTTTCGCTGTGAAATGTTCGAGCTGCTGCAGTTCGCGCCCACCACCGAAAAGGTCTTTGCCCGGCCCTTGGTCATGTCGCCGCCGCAAATCAACAAGTACTACGCCATCGACCTGTCGCCGGAAAAAAGCCTGGTCAAGTGGATACAGGACAGCGGCGTGAGCCTGTTCGTCATCAGTTGGCGCAACCCCACCCGCGAGCACTGCGACTGGGGCTTGTCCGATTATGCGCTGTGCCTCGATCAGGCGGTGGACGTGGCGCGTCGAATTACCCGTAGCCCGGATGTAAACATGTGGGGCTCCTGCTCGGGCGGCATCACCCTGGCGGCCTACCTGGGCTGGCTGGCGGCCCGTGGCGAGGGCCACAAGGTGGCCAATACCAGCTGGGCCGTGTGCGTACTCGACACGGCGTCGGCGCTTAACGACACCACCTTGGGTATGTTCACCACGCCGTCCGCCCTGCGCGCGGCCAAGGCCAGCTCCCGGCGCAAGGGTGTGCTCAGTGGCCAGGACATGGGCCGCATGTTCGCCTGGATGCGCCCGAACGACCTGATCTGGAACTACTGGGTCAACAACTACCTGCTGGGCAACCCGCCGCCGGCATTCGACATTCTCGCCTGGAACAACGACACCACGCGGCTCCCCGCTCAGCTGCACGCTGACTACCTCGACCTCATCCAGCAAAACCCCTACAGCATCCCCGGCACCCTGGAGATTGCCGGCGAGTTGATCGACATGACCCAGGTAACGGTGGGCGCCTATGTGGTGGGCGGCACTACCGACCACATCACCCCCTGGCAAGGCTGCTACGGCACCGCCCGGCTGTTCGGCGAGGACACGACCTACGTGCTGTCCAATGCCGGCCACTTGCAAAGCCTGGTAAACCCACCCGGCAACCCCAAGTCGTTCTACTACGCGGCGCCCGCCGCCGCCGAGGCGCCGGAAACCTGGCTGCAGCACGCCGGGGAGCGCCAGCAAGGCAGTTGGTGGCCGCATTGGCGCGAATGGATTGGGCAGCGTTCCGGCGAAAGCCTGGTGGCGCCAAAGAAGCTGGGCTCGCGCAAGTACCGGCCGCTTTGCCCTGCGCCGGGTACTTATGTCATGGAGCGTTGAGGCTGCCATTTGTTCCTGACGCTGACCCGATGCCAGCCGTCGGCTTCAGCGTCTTGCGCAGGTTGGGTGTATAGTGCGGCCCCGAATTCGACGTGCATTCATGGAGGAACAATTGCGAATCTACATTACGGGTGCTTCCTGTGCCGGTGTGACCACCTTGGGTCAAAACCTCGCGACCGTGCTGGGTGCGCGGCATGTCGATGTCGATGATGCTTACTGGATGCCCACCGACCCACCTTTCACGACCAAGCGGCCTGTCCCTGACCGCGTGAAAGTGATCCAGCAAAAGCTCGGTGACCAAGATTGGGTACTGACCGGTTCCTGCATGGTGTGGGGCGATGCGCTGCTTGCGCACGTCGACCTGACCGTGTTCGTCGTCACCCCCACGCCCATTCGCCTTGAACGGCTGGCCGCGCGTGAAAAAGAGCGCTTTGGCGATCGGATTGCACCGGGTGGCGACATGCACGGGATCCACACGGCCTTCCGCGAATGGGCCTCGCAGTATGACGACCCTAACTTCTCGGGGCGCAACCGAGCGTGGCACGAGGCGTGGTTGGCAGAGCAGAAGTCTGAAGTGTTGCGGGTTGACGGTACGAACAGTACGCAGAAGATGGTTGCCGAGGTGATGCAAGCATTGCCTTAAGCAGATCAGTCACTCGAAGCTGGCGCAGGAGGGGCTTAGGCGGACCGAGTTGACGAGCATGCAGCGTCCTTGTCGCGCAGAAGGGCAAGATCCAGGTTCTCACTGCCAATACAATCGCAGTACCGCCAACGACGCCACGCCAATCGCGACGGTGAACAGCATCGGCAAGCGCCATGCGGCAACCAGCGTGATGCCCAGCGCAATCAACTCTTCAGGATGAGGCGAGACAAAGTGTGGGGCGATCACCGAAATCAGCACGCAGCCCGGTGCTGCCTCCATGACGGCGCGGGCACGCGGCCCGAGCTTGCGCTTGCGCAGCAACAGGTAACCTGCCAGCCGTGTTGCATAGGTGGCAGAGGCCATGCCCAGTATTGTCAGCAAAGCCGCCGCGCTGATCATTGCATGACCTCCCGCAGGTAGGTAAACAGCATGCCCGCGATCACGCCAGCAAACACGAACCAGGCCCCCGGCACCGTCAGGTACACCAGAATCGCCACCAGCAGGCTGACCAGCCACGCGCACGCCAGCCGCGGCCCCTTCCACATGCCCCTGAGCAGCACGATGAACACCGCAGGAAAGGCCATGGCAAAGCCATAAGCTTCAATATTGCCGAGCGCCGGGCCGATTGCCGCGCCGATCAAGGCAAAACCGACCCAGACGGGGTAGAAGGGCAGGCAGGCGCCCCAGTAGTACGGCCAACTGAACGCTGGCAGTTGCTGGCCCTGCGAACGGCGCAGGGTGTCGGCGTAGCTGATCGCCCACCCTTCGTCGGCCATGAAGAACAACGCAGGAATCACCTTGCGTTTAGGCAGGTGCTGCAGAAACGGCGCCAAGGCGGCGCCCATGACGATGTGCCGGCTGTTGATCAGCAGGGTGATGAGCACGATCGTCAGCATTGGCGGGACCGCCGCCCACAATTTGATAGCGGCGAACTCCGAACCCCCGGCGAAGTTGAGGCCCGTCATCGCGCCCACTTCAGCCAAAGACAGGCCGACCTGAGAGGCTTGTGCGCCAAGGACCATGGCGTAGGGCGCGACCGCGAACATGACGGGGAGCGCATCTTTGGCGCCTCGCAAGATTTCGCTTCGGGTGTGCAGGTGGGGCATGGGACGTACTCACTGCTGTGCTGATGCTGTCGTTGTAGCGACAAGTGTGCTGGCACAGGGATACTCCAGAAAAGCGAATATCTGTTATACAAGGCATTCGATTATCGAATGGTAGCGCGCCACCATGCAGTCCAAGGATTTACAGATCGACTGGTTGCGTACGTTTCTGGCCGTGGTGGACAGCGGGTCGATGACGGCAGCCGCGCGTCAGGTCGCTCGCTCCCAGTCGGCAGTGAGCATGCAGCTGAAAAAGCTCGAGGACAGCCTCGGCCGGCCGATGTTCAAGCGCGAGCCTCGGCAGCTGTCGTTGACCCCCGCCGGCTACGACCTGCTCGGCCACGCGCGCAAGTTGCTCGAGGCTCACTCGACGATGGTAGACGCGATGCACGGCGGTGCGGTGTCCGGGCGCGTCACCCTGGGTGTGCCGGATGACTATGCCGTGACCTACCTGATGCCGGCCTTGCGCAGTTTCATGACCCGCTTTGGCGAGGTCGAGGTCACCCTGGCCTGCGAGGACTCAGCCACCCTGTGGGCAAAGGTTGACCGTGGCCAGATCGACCTGGCGCTGTTGACCCGTGACGCGCCATCGCGCGGCGAACTGCTGTTCAGGGAAGCGCTGGTATGGGGCGGCGCCGAGCAGCATGAGGCGTGGAAGCGCAGCCCGCTGCCGATCGCTGTGCACGGGCTCAGCGATCGCTTGCGCACATCGATACTCGCCGCCATCACCGGGTTGGGCCGGGAGTATCGCGTGGTCTACAACAGCCCCAACGTCAGCGGCCAATTGACGGCGATGGACAGTGGCCTGGCGGTGGCGGTGGTCACCCGCTGTAGCTTGCCGGCGCACCTCAAGGTGCTCGACCTGCGGCACGGCCTGCCGGACCTGCCGGTGGCGGAGGTGGTACTGACCCGCAGTCGAGACTCCGCAGGTTCACGCGCCGCCGATGCGTTATACACACACATTGCCGATGCGTTGCGCGACCCGCTGTGTAACTGATCAGCGTTGGCCCGTATGCTGCAGTTTGGATTTGCCTGGTGAAGAACATGCCCCCTGAAAACGCGCTCCCCCTGGTGTTGATCCCAGGCTTCATGCTGGACGAAACGCTCTGGGATGAAGTGGTCGAGAGCCTGCCCGCTACGTGTGAGGTCCACCGGGCCAACCTGCTCGAGGGGCAAACCCTTGCGCAGATCGCCCGCCGTGTCGTGGCAAGTGCGCCGCCTCGTTTCGTCCTCGTTGGTTTTTCCCTTGGGGGCTATGTGGCGAGATCAATCGTGCAGCAGTGCCCAGATCGTGTGGCTGCCCTGATACTGATCGCTACCTCCCTGCGTGAAGATTCGCCCGAGCGGCAGAAAGCCAAGCAAGCGGCGGTCGATGCGTCGGCTCACGGGCAGTTTCGCGGTTTGAGCCTGACTGCCATCAGGCAGTCGGTGCATCCGCAGCGTGCTGCGGATAACGCCCTGACTGGCAGGATTCGTGAGATGGGGGCACGCATGGGGCATGCGGTATTTGCCACACAGTCGCTGCTGACCAGAGCGGATGTGGGGCCTCATCAGATCCAGTGCCCGACACTTGTGATTGCGGCAGCGCAGGACGCGCTGAGGCAAGTTGAAGAGGCTGAAGCCTTATGCAGTCAGATCCCGGGCGCACGCCTCGAGATCATTCAAGGCTCCGGTCATATGATCCCGCTTGAACAGCCTCAAGTGCTGGCACAGTTGATGATGCAGTGGCTCGCGGCAATGCCACAGGCAAGCCCGCTTCTGTAGAAAACCTCACATTTCACTGTTCTAGCAGTGCCCGTGTGGGAGCAACTGTCTTGTAGTGGTATGCGGGTCTTCATCTTGCAACAACGCGATGATCCGGACGGTCACGCCATGGCGAGAGCAACCGCTACCAAAGCCTGAAAGTACAGCGCAGGCTCAAGGCGCAGCGTGATTTCTGTAGGAATGGATTTACCCGCGAAGCAGGCACCACCTTGGATGGCACGGGCTTCGCCCGTGTTCGCGGGTAAACCCGCTCCCACAGGGTCAGCAACTCGCTTACGAACTTTGTTCTCTGCTCGACAACGCGGCCCAAAGGGCTGGGTGATCTCCCAGAGCATGGGTTGCCCCCAGACATTTGAACAAGCCCACAGGTGCGGCGCTAGCCTTGGAGGCTACACCGTTCGGGTGGGAAGCGGCGGTGCGGCGATCCGACTTGTCCCGCGAATGGGGCTACGCGTTGTATGGCACCGGCTTCGCCGGTGTTCGCGGGGCAAGCCCGCTCCCACGTAATGAGTCAATTTTTATAAATTGCGCGAGACAGTTGCTTCCACAGGTGCGGCGATAGCCTTGGAGGCTACACCGTTCGGGTGGGAGCGGGCTTGCCCGCGAACACGGGCGAAGCCCGTGCCATCCACCGCGGCGCCTGCTTCGCGGGCAAGCCCCACACCGTCCGCTGCACATTTGCGTTGCCTGGCACGCTTTACCAGTCTTGCGACTGCGGCGCAGGCCCGGCCAGCGCCGGAAACAGCGGCACTACCTCTTCGGCCAGTTCCTGAATGATTTCCCGGGCCGGGCGCCGCGCCATCTGCACGCCCAAGGCCGCATGATTGACCCCAGCCTCGCGCCACTCGCCAAGCAAGTCGATCAGCCCGTTGCGCCCGGTGCGCAGTACATAGCCGCCTTGCTGCGGCGTACGCGGGAATTTGGGGTCGTCGTCCAAGTCGATCCATTCATTGGTCATGTGCGGGCGGAACCCCCCGCCCGGGATCGCTTCGCGCCAGGCGCGGATTTTCTCGGCCAGGCGGCGTGGCCCCAGGATGTTATGGGTGGCGTCGGGGTAGGTCAGCCAGCCATCGGCGTGCTCGCCCAGCCACTGCAGGGTCTGGCGCGACGAGCCGGTCACCACCAGGGGGATGCGCCCTGACACAGGCCTGGGCAACAGCCGGGCGTTACTGAGCTGGCCCAACGGCGACTGAATAGGCCCTGGGTGCTCGGCCAACAGTTGGCGGAAGTAGTCCACGCTGTGCGCAAAGCGCTCGCCGCGGCTGCCGTGGTCCAGGCCATACGCCGGAAACTCCACGGGCCGGTCGCCCGAGGCAATGCCAAGCACCAAGCGCCCGCCCGACAAGGTATCGACGGTGGTGGCGGCCTTGGCCAGGTCGATCGGGTGGCGCAAGGCAAAGATCGCGCTGCCGGTCACTAGGGCGATCTGCCGGGTGTGCGCGGCCAGGTAAGCCAGATAGGTGAACGGGTCGAATACCTGACCGGCATCACCGAAGGCCGGGTCAAACAACGGCACATCGCGCACCCAGGCGGCGGCAAAGCCCAGGCGGTCGATTTCGCCGACCAGCCGCGCCTGCCCGGCCAGGGCCTGCAGGTCGCCGTCATAGAAGCGCTGCGGCATGAAGATGCCCAGGGTCAGGTGATCTGGGGCAAACATGCGCCGGTAGCCGGGGTGGTGGGCGAAGGCGTTGGCGTTGGCGCCGCAGGTGGCGGTTTTAGCGTTCATGGCTGTTCCTGGGTTGTGGGCATTCATGGGCCGGTGGCCGGGGCAGGCAGGCGGATGCCGCGTTGCACGGCGGGGCGCTGCTCCACCTGCTGGTACCACCGCGTCAGGTGGCGGTGCGGGCTGAAGTCGAAGCCCACCAGGGCGGCGATGTGCAGCCAGGCGAAAGTCGCGATGTCCGCGATTGAGTAGTGGTCGCCGGCCAGCCATGGGTGGCTGGCAAGTTGCTGGTCGAGGACCGCGAAAGTGCTTTCGGTAAGGCTGCGGTAGCGCTTGAGCGCAGCCGGGTTGGGCGTGGCTTCGAAGCACTCGAAGTGCACGCGCTGGCCGAGCAGCGGCCCCATGCTGGCGCTGTGGTACATCAGCCAGGTGATCGCCGCCCAGCGTGGCTGCGGTGCGGAGTCGAGCAACTGGCCACTGCGCTGTGCCAGGTACAGCAAGATGGCGGCCGACTCGAACAGCACGATGTTGGCGCCGTGGTCGACCAACACCGGAATGCGGCCTGCCGGGTTGAGCGCCAGAAAGCCTGCTTGCAGATGCTCGCCGTGCTCGATGCGAACATGTTCCAGGCGATAGGGCAGGCCCATCTCTTCGAGGGCGATAGTGGCTTTGAAGCCGTTGGGCGAGCTGTCGGTATAGAGCACCAGTGACGGGTCAGGCATATCGAATAACCTCAGAAAAACTAACACAAGTTGTTTGGCCTGAGCGCTATGCTATGCAGATGAAGCAAGATACAAAAACGATTGCTTCTACCCTAAGCGTTAGTTTTTCTAAAGTGAGGAATGTAATGGGCGCCGTCCTGCCACTGCTTGCCTTGCGCGCCTTCAGCGAAACCACTCGCCTGGGTAGCTTGAAAGCCGCCGCCGAGCGGATGGGGGTTTCGTCTGGGGCCATCAGCCAGCAGCTTCGCCTGCTGGAGGACCGCCTAGGCGTCACTCTGTTGACCCGCAGCCGTCATGGCGTGCAACTCACCGAGGCTGGGGCGAGCCTGTACCCAGGCGTATCACGTGGCTTTGGTGACATCGAGCGCGCACTGCTCGACCTTGAAGCCCTGGCCCGCGCCAGCACCCTGACCATCAGCACGCAACCGTCCTTCGCTTCTAGCTGGCTGGTGCCGCGCCTGGCCAGTTTCAGTACGCTGCACCCCGGCATCGAGGTCCGTGTCGAGGCCACGGCGGCGTTGGTCGACTTGCACCGTGACCGTGTCGACATCGCCTTGCGCCATGGCCTGGGCGACTACCCGGGGCTGCAGTCGATACCCTTGCTGGCGCCGGTGCTGTTGCCGGTGTGCAGCCCGGCACTGCTCGCCAGCGGCCCGCCACTGCATGCGCCTGAGGATTGCTTGCAGTACCCGCTGCTGCAGGATGCCGACCGTGCCGACTGGACGCTGTGGTTGCAGGCCCACGGCTTCGAGCCCGACAGCCGCAGCCGGCGCGGGCCGAGTTTTGACGAAGAACTGCTGTTGCTAAGCGCGGCCGCGAGTGGTCAAGGTATCGCCCTGGTACAGGCGCAACACGCCGAAGAGGGGCTGCGTGACGGCAGCCTGGTGGTGGCCGTGGACCGGCCCTGGCCTTCACGTTTCGCCTACTACCTGGTCGCCCGCAAAGAGCAGTTGAGACGACCACACGTGCGGGCATTCATCGACTGGATCGAGGGGCAGCTGGCTGCAGAAGCAGATTGAACCAGGCTCCGAATTCAGCTGCCGTGAAACCTGAGCCTTCCAATAGCGTCTGAAGCCCACACTGCACGCACATGGAATACAAGGGAATGAATGTAAGCTCCATCAGCAACTGGTTGGGTCGGCTGAAGGCAAGGCAGGTACCGGCAGGGTCCTGGGCCGAGCAGCGGCGTAATGAAGCCCTCGAACTGATCGCGTCTGCCCGTGATGGCGATACGTGGATCACCCTCAGCCATCACGACAACGGCTTCGTGCGAGAAGTCGCGGTACGGGCGCTGTGCGCCGAGCAAACGCCGCAAGCCTTGCAGGCGCTGATCGAGCGGTTGAATGACTGGGTGCCGCAGGTTCGCGAACTGGCCAAGGCGGGCATTCAGCCGTACCTCACAAGCGCCCATGTGACGTCATTGTTGAGCGCCCTGGAATCAGTGGTGGCGCTGGCTGCGCGCCGGCGGGTCGATCATGCTGCCACCCTGGAACAGGTGTGTGCAGTGTTGCAGAGAGCTCAGGTTCGGCGTGAGGTCCACCTTGATTTTCTGACCCGGCAAGGCAAGACCGCGCGTTTTCTGTTTGCGCGCTTGCTGGAAGCCGACACCGAGCCTGCAACCCTGCTGCGTGATGCCTTGGCCCACCGCGAATTGACCGTTCGCCTGGCAGCGGTTGCTGCGTGCCAGGCGCTCCCCGCTACGCAAGCCGTGCCGCTGTTAGTGCACGCCTTGCCACATGCGGCTGCCAAGGTGCGGGTCTGTGTGCTGCGGGCATTGCTGCCCTTGCTGGATGACCCGCAGCCGTTACTGCGCCAAGTCTTGCTGGATGCATCGCCCGCGATCCGCAGCCTTGCGCGTTGGCAGGCGCCGCGCTACGGGGTTGACGCTGCGGCGGTGCTGGCGGCGCGCCTGGCCGGTGAAATGCCCACCACAAAACGCGATTGGCTGGGCGTGCTTGGCCTTGGCGCAGAACTGCAGGTGGAACTCCCCCTCGCGTGGTGGAGGGCCGCCTTGCAATCGCGCTATCCCTTTGTGCGTTTTGCTGCGGTGCACCAGGCAGGGGAGGCCACTGCGGGTGAGCTGTTCGGCCTGCTGGGCGACCCTTCGGACAAGGTGTTCGCCGCCACCATCGTGCAATTGGGCAAGCTGCCCTGGGCGACCGTCAATGTCGAGGCAAGCGCCTGGTTGGACCGCCATTGGCATGAATGCCCGGCGCCGCGTCGCTTGGCGGTGCTCCACTTGTTGTCTGGCTGGCAGCAAGTGGCCTACCTGTTGCAACGCCTGGACGCCGAGCCCGTCTTGCAGGCCGGCTGGCTACAGGAGATCAGCGGCTGGTGCGATCGCCAGTATCGGATTATCGACCCTGCCACCTCGCCAACCGCCCGCGCCGTGCTGGTGGCAAGGCTTCAGGGCCTGGCGACGACCGGGCTTGTTCGCGCGCAGCAGGTTGCCCGGGTTATTGCCTGAGCCTGCGGGCTCAAACGCCCCCAGCCTGGTGCATGCAGGCGTTCAGGTCTTCGAGGAACGCCCGCAAGATCGGCGGCGGTGACACCCCGCGCCGGGTGATCACGTCGAAGGGCGAGGTGAGGTCCAGGGTATTGGCGCCCAGCCGGCGCATTTCGCCGGTCTTCACCCACTGCTCGGCGAAGTGCACCGGCAGAAACCCGATATAGGCACCGGAAATGATCAGGATCGCGGCCGCCTCGATGTTCTCCACGGTCGCGGCGGCCTTGGTGATGCCCAGTTGCTCCAGGTCGTATTGCTGCATATAGCCGCGCACCACGATATGGCACTGGCGAACCTCTTCAAGCAACCGGCCGTTCGCCGCCTTGCTGGCGTACAACGGATGGCGGCGGCCGCAGTACAGCCCCAGGGCTTCGTCGTACAGCGGCAGGTACGAAAGCCCCGGCACGCGCAGCGGAAAATGGCCGATGGCCAGGTGCAGCCGGCTGTCCAGCACACGCTCTTCCAGCTCGGCCGGGGCGCCGATGTAGATGTGCAGGTGGGCATCGTGCCCACGTGAAACAAAGCGCTGGGTGGTGCGCGGCAGAGGCGAGGCGGTGTCGGTCAGGGTGGAGTCGATGATGCCCAGGTTGAGCTTGCCGCTGATGTGCTGCTTGAGCACGTCGGCATCCATGCAAAAGCTTTCCACCGCGCTGAGCAGGCGCAAGGTGGCTTCGTGGATGGCCACGCCCTGTTCGGTCAAGCGAAAGCCACTGCGCCCGCGCTGGCACAGCTTGACCCCAAGGCGGGTTTCCAGGTGCGTCATCTGTTCGCTGATGGTCGATTGGCCGGCGTTGAGGGCGGCCTGCGCCGCAGAAAAGCCACCGCACCTGACGATGGTGGTGAATACCCTGAGGAGCTTCAGATCGACGTCGTGGAGCTGGATCACTGGGGCCTCCTGGCGGTGCGTCACATCGCGCTGGCTGATATGAGCGTCCGGCCATTGTTTTTTTTCAAGCTAACCACGCCCCTGTGATCACTGCAATGCCCGGCACCTGCAAATGACTGCCGGTGCACACCCGGCATTTCGCCTGGCCGCTGGCAGCGGGCGATTACTTCGGGTTGGCCGATGTATGCATCTGCACTTGCGCATTTTTCCCGCGTTGGCCTGCCGCCATAGTGGCTGCAACGGCGGTCGAGCAGTCGCCCCGTCTCCTGACCAGAACAATAAGTGGAGAAACCCGAACATGGCAAAGCACGGTTATGAATCCGGCCGCCTGAACCTGCCCTTCGTAGGGCATTGCACCTTCGCCAAGTCACCCATCTGCACCGACTGGAATGCCATCGACGCCGATGTGGCGATCCTCGGCGCGCCCAACGACATGGGGACCCAATGGCGCTCGGGCGCACGGTTCGGACCGCGCGGCATCCGCGAGGCATCGACCCTGTTCTCGTTCGGCCATGCCGGTGCCTACGACTTCGAAGATGACGCCACCTACCTGACCGATGACCAGCTGCGCATGGTCGATGTCGGCGACGCCGATATCGTGCACACCGACATGGCCACCAGCAATGCCAACATCGAGTCGGCCGTGCGCCAGATTCTCGCGGCGGGTGCCATGCCGATCGTGCTGGGCGGCGACCACTCGATCCATGCGCCAGTCATCAAGGCCTTCGAAGGGCGTGGGCCGATCCACATCGTGCACTTCGATGCCCACCTCGACTTCGTCGACGAGCGCCATGGCGTGCGCTACGGCCATGGCAGCCCATTGCGCCGCGCCTCGGAGCTGGACCACATCGTCGGCATGACCCAGATGGGCATCCGCAACGTGTCGTCCTCCAACCGCGACGACTACGATGCCGCACGCGAAGCCGGCTCGCAGATCCTCTCGGTACGCGACGTGCGTCGCCTGGGCTGCGAAGGTGTGCTGGCAAAGATCCCCGAAGGCCGCGACTACTACATCACCATCGACATCGATGGCTTCGACCCGTCCATCGCCCCAGGCACCGGCACCCCGAGCCATGGCGGATTCTTCTACTACGAAGTGCTGGAGATCATCCAGGCGTTGGCCCGACGCAGCCAGGGGCGGATTGTCGGCATGGACCTGGTGGAAGTGGCCCCGGCCTACGACCCGGCAGGCGTGACCTCGATTCTGGCCGCGCAATTGCTGATGAACAGCATCGGCTTCATCTTCCACGCGCGTGCCAACGCCCGCTGATCCGGAGACTGTACCGTGGACAACAAGGTAAAAGCCTACCTGCAGGCCTTCGGCGTTTCCGAGGCCACCCAGCGTTTTCTCTGCAAGCCCCAGCGCATGTTCATTGGCGGTGCCTGGCTCGAGGCCAGTGACGGTGCCAGCGCCGAGGTCATCGAACCGTCCACCGAAGGCGTGCTGACGCGCATCCCGATGGGCACGCAGGACGACCTCGACCGCGCGGTGCGTGCCGCCCGTGCGCAATTCGATGGCGGCCCCTGGAGCCAGCTCAAGCCCCTGGAACGTGAGCGCCTGATTCATCGCCTGGCCGACCTCATAGAGGACAATGCCGACGAGCTGGCGCAGATCGAGTCGATCGACATGGGCAAGTCGGTCGCCCAGGCCCGCACGGTGGATATCCAAGGTACCGTCGATACGCTGCGCTATTTCGCCGGCTGGGCCAGCAAGATTCATGGGCGCACCGTCGAGCCTTCGCTGCCGGGCAACTACCTGGCCTACACCCGCAAGGAAGCGGTCGGCGTGGTGGGGGCCATCGTGCCCTGGAACTTCCCGCTGCAAACCATGGCCTGGAAGCTCGGCGCGGCGCTGGCGACCGGCTGCACCGTGGTGGTCAAGCCGGCGGAGCTGACGTCGCTGTCGGCCCTGCGCTTTGCCGAGCTGGTGCAGGCGGCGGGCATCCCTGACGGTGTGCTGAACATCGTCACCGGTCGCGGCAGCGTGGTGGGCACGGCGATGTCCAGCCACCCAGGCATCGACAAGCTGAGCTTCACCGGCTCTACCCCGGTGGGCTGCTCGGTGGGCAAGGCGGCGATGGACCAGATGAAACGCCTGACCCTGGAACTGGGCGGCAAGTCGCCGGTGATCGTGTTCGCCGATGCCGACATTGACGCGGCGGCTGAGGCGGTCGCCAACGGTGTGTTCTTCAACTCGGGGCAGGTGTGTGATGCCGGTACCCGTGCCTATGTCGAGCGCAGCGTCTACCCAGCCTTCCTCGAAGCGCTGGCCCGCTATACGGCCACGCTGAAGATTGCCCCGGGCCTGGACCCTGACTGCTTCATCAGCCCCATGGTGTCGCGCCAGCAACAGCAGCGGGTACTGGAATACATCGCCCTGGGCAAGGCCGAAGGGGCGCAGGTGTACTACGGTGGCGAGCCGGTCGAAGGCCCGGGCTTCTACGTGCAGCCGACCATCTTCGCCCACTGCAACAACGACATGCGCATCGTCCGCGAGGAGATCTTCGGCCCGGTGCTGGTGACCTTGCCCTTCGATACCCAGGAGCAGGCCCTGGCGCTGGCCAACGATTCGGAATACGGCTTGGCCGCGGCCATCTATTCCAACGACCTGGGCAAGGTCCACGGGCTGATCCCGCGCCTGCGCGCTGGCACCGTCTACGTCAACGCCCACAGCACGCTGGACCCCTCCATGCCGTTTGGTGGCTACAAACAATCGGGCTATGGCAAGGACATGGGCGCTGAACAACTGGAGTTTTTGCTGGAGACCAAGGCGGTCTGGATCACCTTGCCCTGAGGTACAGGGCTGGCCCGCGTCGCCTGGTTTGGCGAGCGACGCGGGCCACATGAACGCATCGAATTTCAAGAACAAGAACCCGTCGAGGTGATGCCAATGAACAGCCAAGTGGATACCGAGCGTGCACAAGACCTGGAACGGCGCCTGCGCGCCTATGAAGAACTGGAGGGCAGGGCGCACTGGCCCGGCGCGCTGAGCGCGGCGGATGTTGTTGCCCTGGCCGTGCTGACCCTGGTCATGGTGGTGGGCGCGTATTGCCTGGGGGGCCAGCCATGAGCCGCTCCAGAGAGCAGGAATTTCGCCTGGCCGCCGAACGCGGCGATACACCCTTGCTGCCGGGTGAGCGGGTCTGGGGCTTCTGGGGTTATGCCTACGCCAACTCGGCGTTGGCGGTGGCCACCTGGGTGTTTTTGATCGGCGGTGCCACCGCGCTGTTCGTCGGGCCCTTGCAAGGCATTGCCGCGATCATCATCGGCAACATCATCGGCGTGGTGCTCGCGGCCTCGTCCACCTGCCTGCCGTGCGGCAAGTACGGCGTCGAGCAGTTCACTTTCCTGCGCAGCATGTTTGGCCTCAATGGCAGCCGGCTGGTCTATACCCTTTCGGTGGTGATCCTGACCATGGGTTGGCTGGCGGTGCTGGGGCTGATGTGCGGGCGTGCGCTGGACAACCTGGAAACCCTCGTGCAGCACAGCCAGCCCGACAGCAATGACTGGCTGGTGACCGCCGGGGCCTTGCTGGCCATCGTGCTGGCGGCGCTGGTGGCCATGCGCGGGCCAGACATGATCCGCCGCCTGAGCGCGGTGATCGCGCCCAGCTTGATCCTGATCATGCTGGCGCTGATGTATTTCATCTCCCGCCGCTACAGTTTCGGCGAACTGCTGGCCATGCCGCCCTTGCAGCCTCCGTTCGAAAACCCGCACGTCAACTTCATGATCGCGGTTGAAATCAACATCGCTGCGGGGTTCTCCTGGTGGCCCTACATCGGCAACCTGTCGCGCCTGTGCAGCAACCAGCGTACGGCGTTTTGGCCCAACCTGGTGGGCATCTTCGGCGCCGCGTCGCTGGGTGAGTCGGTCAGCCTGTTCGCCGCCACCACCTTGGGCAGCAGCGACCCCACCGCCTGGATGCGGCTGGCCGGCGGCATGACCTTCGGCGTGATCGCCCTGAGCTTTCTGGCGCTGGCCAACCTGACGGGCATGGTCAACATCCTCTACACAGCCGTCATCGGCCTGCGTCAGTTGGCCGGGGAGCGTTTGCGCAGCCTGGGCTGGGGGATGCTGATCGGGCTGTTCTGCATCATCCCGGTGGTCATCGTGGTGTGCCTCCCGGGTATCTACGACGGCTTCTTCATCTTCTTGGTGTGGACGTCGGCGCTGAACAGCGCGCTGGCCGGCATCGGCATCGCCGATTACTTCTTCCTGCGCAAGCAACGCCTGAACCTGCGGCATCTGTATGCCGAGCAAAGCGGCTCGCCGTTGCGCTTCTGCAAAGGCTTCAACCCCATCGCGCTGCTGGCGCTGGTGGCAGGGTTTGCCATCTACGTGGTGGTGTTCAACCCGCAGACCTTGGCCCATACCGATTTCTTCACCTTCGCCACCGCCTCGCTGCCGTCCTGCCTGCTGGCCGGGCTGGTGCATTACGGCCTGACCCGCCTGCTGGCCACACGCCTGGGCTGGGGCGGCTACCCCAAGGGCAATGAACGCAACATCGAGGCCGCAGGCCTTCGCGTACAGGACTAGAACAATGAAAAAACGATACGACTACATCATCATCGGCGCAGGCTCTGCCGGCTGCGTCCTGGCCAACCGCCTGACCGAAGATGCCGGCACCTCGGTACTGGTGCTGGAGTTCGGCGGCAGTGACCGCAGCGTGCTCATCCAGATGCCCAGTGCGTTCTCGCTGCCGATGAATACCAAGAAGTACAACTGGCGCTACGAGACCGCCGCCGAAGCCCACCTGGACGGCCGCCGATTGCACTGCCCGAGGGGCAAAGTGCTGGGGGGATCGTCCTCGATCAACGGGCTGGTGTACATCCGTGGCCATGCCTGCGACTTCGATGAATGGGAACGCCTGGGCGCGAAGCACTGGAGCTACCGCAACTGCCTGCCGTACTTCAAGCGCGCCGAGCATTTCAAGTTTGGTGGCGATGACTACCGCGGCGGCGCAGGGCCGCTGGCCACCAACAACGGCAACAACATGCAGAACCCGCTGTACGGTGCCTGGGTAGAGGCCGGCGCCGAGGCCGGCTACATCAAGACCGCCGACTGCAATGGCTACATGCAGGAAGGCTTCGGCGCCATGCACATGACCGTGAAGGACGGGGTGCGCTGGTCCACCGCCAATGCCTACCTGCGCCCGGCGATGAACCGGCCGAACCTGACCGTGGTGACTCACGCCATGACCCGGCGCATCCTGCTCGACGGCAAGCGCGCAGTGGGCGTGGAGTATGACGAGGGCGGGCAGACCCACACGGTGCATTGCAACCGTGAGGTGTTGGTATCGTCCGGCCCGATCGGCTCGCCGCACCTGTTGCAGCGCTCGGGTATCGGCCCAGAGGCGGTGCTGAAAAAGGCCGGCATCAAGGTGCTGCACGACCTGCCGGGTGTGGGCGAAAACCTGCAGGACCACTCGGAAATCTACATCCAGTACGCGTGCAAGGAGCCCGTGACCCTCAACGGCAAGATGAGCCTGCTGGGCAAGGCGATGATCGGCCTGCGTTGGCTGCTGTTCAAGGATGGCCTGGGCGCCAGCAACCACTTCGAGGCGGGTGGTTTTATCCGCTCGTCCAAGGGGCTGCGTTGGCCGGACATCCAGTTCCACTTCCTGCCGGCGGCCATGCGCTACGACGGTGACAAGCCGTTCAAGGGCCACGGTTTCATGGTGCTGACCGGGCCGAACAAGCCCAAGAGCCGCGGCCATGTGCGGGCCCTGTCGGCCGACCCTTACCAGCACCCGGAAATCCGCTTCAACTACCTGCAAAGCGAGGAGGACCGCGAGGGCTTCCGCCGCTGCGTGCGCCTGACCCGCGAGATCATCGCTCAGCCGGCCATGGACCGCTTCCGCGGCGAGGAGCTGGCACCTGGGCCGCAGGTGCAGACCGATGAGCAGATCGATGCCTTCGTGCGTGCCAACATGGAAAGCACCATGCACCCGTGCGGTTCTTGCCGCATGGGTGAGGACGACATGGCAGTGGTTGATTCGACGCTGCGTGTGCATGGCCTGCAGGGGCTGCGGGTGATCGACTCGTCGGTGTTCCCGAGCGAGCCCAACGGCAACCTCAACGCACCGACCATCATGCTGGCCGAACGTGCCGCCGACCTGGTGCGCGGGCGTGAGCCGCTGGCGCCGGTCGATGTGCCGGTCGGTTTGGTGGACGGGTGGGAAGAACAACAGCGCAGCCGCGCGCCGCGGCGCGAGGTACGTGCGTGATCAAGCGTGGGTGAGCCTACGCGGTCCCTGTGGGAGCGGGTTTACCCGCGAACACCGGCGAAGCCGGTGCCATACACCGCGTCGGATTCTTCGCGGGTAAACCCGCTCCCACAGGTACAGCGCTGGCCATGGGGCGGATGAGGCAGATAAACCTGGACTGATAGCGCTCCATTGTAGTGATATCGATACAGCACAGGGCAGGGCACGGTATACGACGCTTCGGTGTCGTACACCGCGCCATTACCGCCACTGCCTGGAGTGGCTTCATTACAGCAATAAACGTTAATACCCACACAGACCCCCGTATTTAAAGGGCTCTAGCCTTTGGCATAGTCCTTGCTCTTTCCCTTGCGTTCGGCCGGCTGTTGCACCGCATGTCCGGTTAGAAAGTTGAACTTGTGACGTTATAAAAACAATTAAACTAGCAAGGTAAATAACAATGAATAACCTGCCGCAGGGTCACTGTCCGCCTGAGGGTGACACCCACGAACTCAAACGTAACCTGTCCAACCGCCATATCCAGTTGATCGCCATCGGCGGCGCCATTGGCACGGGCCTGTTCATGGGCTCTGGCAAGACCATCAGCCTGGCTGGTCCGTCGATCATCTTCGTCTACATGATCATCGGCTTCATGCTGTTTTTCGTCATGCGGGCGATGGGCGAACTGTTGTTGTCCAACTTGCAGTACAAGTCATTCATCGACTTTTCGGCGGACCTGTTGGGCCCGTGGGCGGGGTTCTTTACTGGGTGGACCTACTGGTTCTGCTGGATCGTCACCGGTATTGCCGACGTTATCGCCATCTCCGCCTATTCGCAGTTCTGGTTCCCAGATATTCCCTTGTGGTTACCGGCACTGGCCTGCGTCGGTGTGTTGCTGTCGCTCAACCTGATGACGGTGAAGATGTTCGGTGAACTGGAATTCTGGTTCGCCATGATCAAGATCGTGGCCATCTGCGCCTTGGTCTGCACCGGGGTGTACATGGTGGCGGCAGCTTATCAGTCGCCCACCGGTAACGTCGCCTCGCTGGCTAACCTGTGGAACGACGACGGGATGTTCCCCCACGGCGCCATGGGTTTCTTCGCCGGCTTCCAGATTGCGGTGTTCGCCTTCGTCGGCATCGAACTGGTCGGCACCACCGCGGCCGAAACCAAGAACCCGGAACGCAACCTGCCACGGGCCATCAACTCCATCCCGCTGCGCATCATCGTCTTCTACGTGCTGGCGTTGATTGCCATCATGGCCGTGACCCCGTGGCGAGAAGTGGTGGCCAACAAGAGCCCCTTCGTCGAACTGTTCGTGCTGGCCGGGCTGCCTGCTGCAGCGGGGATCATCAACTTCGTGGTACTGACGTCTGCGGCGTCTTCGGCCAACAGTGGCGTGTTCTCGACCAGCCGCATGCTCTATGGCCTGGCGGTGGAGGGTGATGCACCGGGCCGGTTCAGCGCGTTGTCACGCCGTGCAGTGCCCTCCAACGGCTTGATCTTCTCCTGTATTTGCCTGACCGCTGGCGCCCTGGTGATCTACCTGGTGCCGAACATGCTCGACGCGTTCACGCTGATTACCACGGTGTCGGCCCTGCTGTTCATGTTCGTCTGGTCGATCATCCTGCTGTCGTACCTGGCGTACCGCAAACAGCGTGACCACCTGCACCGTGCGTCGAAATACAAGATGCCGGGCGGCACGATCATGTGCTGGGTCTGCTTGGTGTTCTTCGTTTTCATCCTCGGCCTGCTGGCCCTGGAGGCGGACACCCGCATGGCGTTGTTCGCCGTGCCCGTATGGTTTGCCGTGCTGGGCCTGTCCTACCGGTCCATTCGCCAGAAAAAACAGGAGCACGCCGCGTTGTCGCTCGAAGCGGAGTAACTGCCGCCTTCACGTTCTAACCAGGGGGACAGCGCCGGGTGCGCCGTCCCCCTGTTGTCGTTTCGCCAACCAGGGAATCACGATGAGAATCCACGTCACCTTCATCGACCGCGTCGGCATCACCCAGGAAATCCTGGCACTGCTAGGGGCGCGCAACCTCAACCTGGACGCGGTGGAAATGATCCCGCCCAACGTCTACATCGACGCCCCGGCGCTGTCACAGGCCGTGCTGGACGAGCTCTACGGTGCGCTGTTGCGCGTGGTGGGGGTGCAGGCGGTCGAGTTGGTCGACTTCCTGCCTGGCCACCGCCGGCGCCTGCAACTGGAGGCCCTGCTGGCGTCGATGAGTGACCCGGTGCTGGCGGTGGACCCCGGCGGCCATGTACTGCTGGCCAACCCCACCCTGGTCAACCTCATTGGCCGCGAGCCGGCCGGCGAGCCGTTGTCGCGGCTGTTTGCCGAGGCCGACTTGGCCCAAACCCTGATCGACAAGGGCTTTCGCCTGCCCATGTGCGAGGTCGGCTTCCAGGGCCAGGCATTGTTGCTGGAAGCCACGCCCATCAGCGGCGGTGCCGATGCCCTGGTGGGCGGCCTGCTTACCCTGTACCCGCCAAGCCGCATCGGCGAGCGCCTGGCGTCGTTGCTGCACGACCACACCGAAGGGCTGGAGGGGCTGCTGGGCGATTCCACGGCGCTGAAGGAACTCAAGGTGCGCCTGCACAAGGTGGCTGGCCTTGAGGCGCCGCTGCTGATCCAGGGCGAGACGGGCACCGGCAAGGAGTTGGTCGCCCGCGCCTGCCACGCCCTCAGTGCCCGGCGCGATGCGTCGTTCCTGGCCCTCAACTGCGCCGCCTTGCCCGAGAGCCTGGCCGAGAGCGAGCTGTTCGGCTACGCCGCTGGCGCATTCACCGGCGCCCAGCGCGGCGGCAAGCCCGGCCTGCTGGAGCTGGGCGATGGCGGCACGGTGTTTCTCGATGAAGTGGGGGAGATGTCGCCTTACCTGCAGGCCAAGCTGTTGCGCTTTCTCAATGACGGCAGCTTCCGCCGCGTCGGCGGTGGCGGTGAAGTGCGGGTGAATGTGCGGGTGGTCTGTGCCACCCACCGCAACCTCGAAAGCATGGTGGTCGAAGGCAGCTTCCGCGAAGACCTGTACTACCGCCTCAACGTGCTCAACCTCAAGGTGCCGCCCTTGCGCGAGCGAGGCAAGGACATCCTGCTGCTGGCCGAGTACTTCCTGCGCCAGGCCTGCGCGCAGATACAGCGCTCGCCCTGCCGGTTGGCGCTGGCGACCCATCCGCTGCTGCTGGGCAACCGCTGGGCGGGTAACGTGCGCCAGTTGCAGAACGTGATTTTCCGCGCCGCGGCCATCAGCGAAGGGGAGGTGATCGACTGCGACGACCTGGAGTTGGCCGGCACCGCCTTGAGCAGCCAGCAGGCCGACGTACACGAAATCATCAGCCTGGAAGCGGCCGTGCAGGGGTTCGAAAAATCCCTGCTGGAAAAGCTCTATGCAACCTATCCCTCGACCCGGCAACTGGCCGCACGCTTGCAGACGTCGCACACGGCCATCGGCCAGCGCTTGCGCAAATACGGCATTGCTACCCGGGCGTAGCACCCTGGTGTCAATGCGTTCCACTGGAGTGATTGCACTCCAGTTCGGCGAGGTCCCCGCGTTCATTGGCACGCCCCGGCACGCAGGCCTGCCGGGGCGATGCACTGGAGCTTATTCGTTCCGCCTGGGCCGACTGGATTGGCGCCGGCTTGTATCTCAAGCCATTGAAATAAAAGGATTTAATCAAGTTGGCATCGCCCTTGCTCTTGTAGTTTTCAGTCCTGTACCGGGACCTACCTGATAACAAGAGAGGAAGATCCATGAGCATGCTGCGTTTTACCCCCGAACACGAATGGCTGCGTCTGGAAGCGACTGGCGAACTGACTGTCGGCATCACCACCTATGCCCAGGAGGCGCTGGGGGACGTGGTGTTCGTGCAGTTGCCAGAGCCGGGCGAGTACGGCGAGGGCAATGAAGTCGCAGTGCTGGAGTCGGTGAAGGCCGCCAGCAACATCAGCATGCCCCTGAACGGTACGGTGGTGGCGGTCAACCAGGCCCTGGCCGACGACCCGGAACTGGTCAATGCCTCGCCGATGCAGGACGGCTGGTTCTTCCGTATCCAGGTGGCCAATCTCGCCGACCTCGACACCTTGATGGACCAGGACGGCTACGACCGCTTCCTGGCCGACAACGCCTGAGCCAGGGTATCGACATGCACAACGCACCGTTTCCATTGACCACGGATAATGAGTTCATCGCTCGCCACATTGGCCCGCGTGAGCACGATATCGAGGCGATGCTGGCGCTGACCGGCCATGGCTCCCTGCAGGCCCTGGTCGACAGCGTCATCCCAGGCAGCATCAAAGGCACCAGCGTGCTTGAACTGAGCAAAGGGCAGGGCGAGGCCGAGGCCCTGGCTGCGCTCAAGGCCATCGCCGCGAAGAACCAGCTGTTTCGCAACCACATCGGGCAAGGCTACTACCCGTGCCACACGCCGACGCCGATCTTGCGCAACCTGCTGGAAAACCCAGCCTGGTACACCGCCTACACGCCGTATCAACCAGAGATTTCCCAAGGCCGCCTGGAAGCGCTGCTCAATTTCCAGACCTTGGTCTGCGACCTCACCGGCATGCAGATCGCCAACGCCTCCTTGCTCGACGAGGCCACCGCTGCGGCAGAAGCCATGACCTTCTGCAAGCGCCTGGCAAAGAGCAAGGCACCGGCCTTTTTCGCGTCCCGCCACTGCCACCCGCAAACCCTCGACGTGCTGCGCACCCGTGCCCAGCCGCTGGGTATCGAGGTGGTCATCGGTGATGAAGCGGCACTGGAAGGCCAGGGCCTTGAGGCGTACTTCGGCCTGTTGCTGCAGTACCCGGCCAGCACTGGGGCTATCGCCGATCACCGGGCCCTGGTGCAACGCGCCCATGCCGTCGGCGCTTTGGTGGCGGTGGCCGCGGATCTTCTGGCGCTGACCCTGCTGACCCCGCCGGGCGAGTTCGATGCCGATGTGGTGCTGGGCAGCGCCCAGCGCTTTGGCGTGCCGCTGGGCTTTGGCGGCCCGCACGCGGCGTACTTCGCCACGCGCGATGCGTTCAAACGCGACATGCCCGGCCGCCTGGTCGGTGTCTCCATCGACCGCTTTGGCAAGCCGGCGCTGCGCCTGGCCATGCAGACCCGCGAGCAACACATCCGCCGCGAGAAAGCGACCAGCAACATCTGCACCGCGCAGGTGCTGCTGGCCAACATCGCCAGCATGTACGCGGTGTACCACGGCCCTCAAGGCCTGGCGCAGATCGCCCAGCGTGTGCACCGGTTAACGGCAGTGCTGGTGCAAGGGCTGCTGCAGCTCGGGCACGCAGTGGAACAAGCGCACTTCTTCGATACCGTCAGCGTGGTCACTGCCAGGCCTGCGGCCGATGTGCTGGCTGCTGCCCAAGGGGCCGGCCTGAACCTGCGCCCGATCGACGCCCAGCGGGTCGGCCTGTCACTGGATGAAACCTGCGAGCAGGCCAGTGTCGAGGCCTTGTGGCAGGTGTTCGCCGCCCCGGGCCAGGCGCTTCCGGCCTTCGTCGCCCTGGCAGAGGGCTGTGGCGATTGCCTACCGGTGCAGCTGCTGCGCGAAAGCCCGTTCCTGCAGCACCCGGTGTTCAACCGCTACCATTCTGAAACAGCACTGATGCGCTACCTGCGCAGCTTGGCCGACAAGGACCTGGCGCTGGACCGCACCATGATCGCGCTGGGCTCGTGCACCATGAAGCTCAACGCCGCCAGCGAGATGATCCCGATCACCTGGCCCGAGTTCGCCAACCTGCACCCGTTCGCCCCGGCCGAACAGTCGCTCGGCTATCGGCAACTGACGGACGAACTGCAGGCGATGCTCTGCGAGGCCACCGGCTATGACGCGATGTCGCTGCAGCCCAACGCCGGCTCGCAAGGGGAATACGCAGGCCTGCTGGCCATCCGCGCTTACCACGCCAGCCGTGGTGAAGCGGACCGTGATGTTTGCCTGATCCCTTCGTCCGCCCACGGCACCAACCCGGCCACGGCGCAGATGGCCGGCCTGCGCGTGGTGGTGGTCAATTGCGATGAGCGCGGCAACGTCGATGTGGCCGACCTGCAAGCCAAGGCCGAGCAGCACCGGGCGCAACTGGCCGCGCTGATGATCACTTACCCCTCGACCCACGGGGTGTTCGAAGAGGGCATCACCCGCATCTGCGACATCATCCATGCGCACGGCGGCCAGGTGTATCTGGACGGTGCCAACATGAACGCCATGGTCGGCCTCTGCGCGCCGGGCAAGTTCGGCGGCGACGTGTCGCACCTCAACCTGCACAAAACCTTCTGCATCCCGCACGGCGGTGGTGGCCCCGGTGTCGGCCCGATCGGGGTCAAGGCGCACCTGGCGCCGTTCCTGCCTGGCCACGCACACCTGGAACATAAACAAGGTGCCGTCTGCGCAGCGCCTTATGGCAGTGCGAGCATCCTGCCGATTACCTGGATGTATATCCGCATGATGGGTGGCGAAGGGCTCAAGCGTGCCTCGCAGCTGGCGATTCTGAGTGCCAACTACATTGCCCGGCGCCTGGAGGAGCACTACCCGGTGCTGTACACCGGCGAGAATGGCCTGGTCGCCCACGAATGCATCCTCGACCTGCGCCCGCTCAAGGACAGCAGCGGCATCAGCGTCGAGGACGTGGCCAAGCGCCTGATCGATTTCGGCTTCCATGCCCCGACCATGTCGTTCCCGGTGGCTGGCACGCTGATGGTCGAGCCGACCGAGAGCGAGTCCAAGGAAGAGCTGGACCGCTTCTGCGAGGCGATGATCTGCATCCGCGAGGAAATCCGCGCCGTGGAAAATGGCACCTTCGACGCGCTCGACAACCCGCTGAAAAACGCCCCACACACCGCCAGCGAACTCGTGGGCGAATGGCCCCATCGCTACGGCCGGGAGCTGGCGGTGTACCCGTTGCAAACGCTGCGCGAGAACAAGTACTGGCCGCCGGTGGGGCGCGTGGACAACGTCTACGGTGACCGCAACCTGGCTTGTGCCTGCCCGCCCATGTCGGTCTACCAGGACGCCTGACTGCCCAGGCCCGGACCCCGTCCGGGCCTGGCCTGCCCCCAACAATAAGGAAGCACCCACATGTTCCATAAAAGCCTCACCCTGTCCGACTTCGACCCTGCGCTGCAGGAGGCCATCAGCCGCGAAGTACAACGCCAGGAAGACCACATCGAGCTGATCGCCTCGGAAAACTACACCAGCCCGCAAGTGATGCAGGCCCAGGGCACCGAGCTGACCAACAAGTACGCCGAAGGCTACCCAGGCAAGCGTTACTACGGGGGGTGTGAGCACGTCGATGTGGTTGAACAGTTGGCCATCGAGCGCGCCAAGCAGCTGTTCGGTGCCGACTACGCCAACGTCCAGCCGCACTCGGGTTCCTCGGCCAACAGCGCGGTGTACCTGGCTTTGCTGCAGGCTGGTGACACCCTCCTGGGCATGAGCCTGGCCCACGGCGGCCACCTGACCCACGGCGCTAAAGTGTCGTCCTCGGGCAAGCTGTACAACGCGGTTCAATACGGCATCGACACCAAGACCGGCCTGATCGACTACGACGAAGTCGAGCGCCTGGCGGTCGAGCACACGCCGAAAATGATCGTCGCTGGCTTCTCGGCCTACTCCAAGACCCTCGACTTCCCGCGCTTCCGCGCCATCGCCGACAAGGTCGGTGCGCTGCTGTTCGTCGACATGGCCCACGTTGCCGGCCTGGTTGCTGCGGGCCTGTACCCGAACCCGATCCCGTTCGCCGACGTGGTCACCACCACCACCCACAAGACCCTGCGCGGCCCACGTGGCGGTTTGATCCTGGCCAAGTCCAACCCAGAGATCGAGAAAAAGCTCAACGCTGCCGTGTTCCCCGGCGCCCAGGGTGGCCCGCTGATGCACGTCATCGCCGCCAAGGCCGTGTGCTTCAAGGAAGCGCTGGAGCCAGGCTTCAAGGCCTACCAGCAACAAGTGATCGAAAACGCCCAGGCCATGGCCCAGGTATTTATCGACCGCGGCTACGACGTGGTTTCCGGCGGCACTGACAACCACCTGTTCCTGGTCAGCCTGATCCGTCAGGGCCTCACCGGTAAAGATGCCGACGCCGCCCTGGGCCGCGCGCACATCACCGTCAACAAGAACGCCGTACCGAACGACCCGCAGTCGCCGTTCGTTACCTCGGGCCTGCGCATCGGCACCCCGGCGGTCACCACCCGTGGCTTCAAGGTGGCTGAATGCGTGGCCCTGGCCGGCTGGGTCTGCGACATCCTCGACCACCTTGGCGATGCCGATGTCGAGGCCCAGGTGGCCGCGTCGGTGGCCAGGCTGTGCGCGGAATATCCGGTCTATCGCGCCTGAATCGACTACGGGGAATCGTTCATGTCCACAGAACAACTCAAACAAACACCACTGCATGACCTGCACCTGAAACTCGGCGCGCGCATGGTGCCCTTTGCCGGCTACGCCATGCCGGTGCAATACCCGCTGGGGGTGCTCAAGGAGCACCTGCATACCCGCGAGCAGGCCGGCCTGTTCGACGTTTCGCACATGGGGCAGATTCGCCTGCGCGGCGCCGGCGCTGCCAAGGCATTGGAGGCGCTGGTGCCGGTCGACATCCTCGACCTGCCGGTGGGCATGCAGCGTTATGCGCTGTTCACCAACGACGACGGCGGCATCCTCGACGACCTGATGGTGGCCAACCTGGGCGGTGACGAACTGTTGCTGGTGGTTAACGCTGGCTGCAAGGACCAGGACCTGCTGCACCTCAAGCAGCATCTGGAAGGGCAGTGCGAGGTCGAATCGCTGTTCGAAAGCCACGCCTTGCTGGCCCTGCAGGGGCCTGCGGCGGCCAAGGTGCTGGGGCGCCTGGCGTCCCAGGTCAGCGCCATGACCTTCATGCAGTTCGCCCGTGTGAAGCTGCTGGGTGTTGACTGCTACGTCAGCCGCTCGGGTTATACCGGTGAGGATGGCTTCGAGATCTCGGTGCCGGCCGAGGCGGCGGCAATGCTCGCCCGCACGCTGCTGGGCGAGCCTGAGGTCGAGGCCATCGGCCTGGGCGCCCGCGATTCGCTGCGCCTGGAGGCCGGGCTGTGCCTGTACGGCCATGACATGGACGCGCGCAGCACTCCGATCGAGGCCAGCCTGACCTGGGCCATCTCCAAGGCTCGACGTGCCGAGGGCGTGCGGGCCGGCGGTTTTCCGGGGGCCGAACGCCTCTTTGCCCAGCAACGCGAGGGCGTGGCCAGTAAACGGGTGGGCTTGATGCCCAAAGCGCGTGTACCGGTGCGCGAAGGGGCGCTGATCGTCGATGCCAACGACCAGGAAGTCGGCCGCGTCACCAGCGGCGGTTTCGGCCCCAGCCTGGGCGGGCCGTTGGCGATGGGGTACGTGCACAGTGCGCACGCGGCATTGGAAACCGAAGTCTTCGCCTTGGTGCGAGGCAAGCGGGTGCCGATGCAGGTGGTACGCACACCCTTTGTGGCTCAACGTTATTACCGTGGCTGAAGCCTTGATTGCCGGAGCATGAACATGAACCAGACCCTGCCTGCCGCCACGCGTCCGCAGCCCCTGCAAGCCGGTGTGAAACTGCGCGGCGCCGACAAAGTGGCGCGCATCCCGGTGAAGATCCTGCCCACCGAGGAGGTGCCGCGCAAACCTGACTGGATTCGCGTGGGCATTGCCACGTCACCCGAGGTCGCACGGGTCAAGGCGCTGCTGCGCAAGCACAAGCTGCACAGTGTTTGCGAAGAAGCCTCATGCCCAAACCTGGGCGAGTGCTTCTCCGGTGGCACGGCGACCTTCATGATCATGGGTGATATCTGCACCCGCCGTTGCCCATTCTGCGACGTCGGCCACGGGCGGCCGAAACCGCTGGATGCCGATGAGCCGAAGAACCTGGCGATTGCCATTGCCGACCTGCGCCTGAAGTACGTGGTGATCACCTCGGTGGACCGCGATGACCTGCGCGACGGCGGCGCCCAGCACTTCGTCGACTGCCTGCGTGAAATCCGCACGCTGTCGCCGGGCGTCAAGCTGGAGACCCTGGTGCCGGACTACCGCGGGCGCATGGACGTGGCCCTGGCCATCACCGCGCAGGAGCCGCCGGACGTGTTCAACCACAACCTGGAAACCGTGCCGCGCCTGTACAAGGCGGCACGGCCGGGCTCGGACTTCGAGTGGTCGCTGGACCTGCTGGAGAATTTCAAACGCCGTGTGCCCAGCGTACCGACCAAATCCGGGCTGATGCTGGGCCTGGGTGAAACCGATGAAGAAGTGATCGAGGTGATGCAGCGCATGCGCGAGCACCAGGTCGACATGCTGACCCTGGGGCAATACCTGCAACCGTCGCGCAGCCACCTGCCGGTGCAGCGCTTCGTGCACCCGGACACCTTCGCCTGGTTTGCCGAACGGGCCTTGGCGATGGGCTTCAAGAGCGTGGCGTCCGGGCCGCTGGTGCGCTCCTCCTACCATGCCGACCAGCAAGCGCTGCAGGCCCATGTGCAATAGCGCTGCGCCCCCAATCTGTGTAGGAGCAGCCTTGCGCTGCGAAGAGGCCGGTGAAAACACAACAATGTTCATTGCTATCACCGGCCTCTTCGCAGCACAAGGCTGCTCCTACCGGGTAATGCGTAAACCCCGAATGGCTTGCCCGGCGCAGGCGGCTTGGCAAACCATTAAAGTTTGTCGCAAACCACAGGTCACGTGCAGTGGCGGGGCATCCCAAATCTGTGTAGGAGCAGCCTTGCGCTGCGAAGAGGCCGGTGAAAACACAACAATATTGGTTGCTATCACCGGCCTCTTCGCAGCACAAGGCTGCTCCTACCGGGTAATGCATAAACCCTGAATGGCTTGCCCTGCCCAGGCAGCTTGGTAAGCCATTAAAGATTGTCGCAAACCGCAGGTCACGTGCAGTGGCGCTGCGCCCCAAATCTGGGTAGGAGCAGCCTTGCGCTGCGAAGAGGCCGGTGAAAACACAACAATGTTGGTTGCTTTCACCGGCCTCTTCGCAGCACAAGGCTGCTCCCACCGGGTAATGCTTAAAACCCGGATGGCTTGCCCGGCGCAGGCGGCTTGGTAAGCCATTAAAATAAGCGCCCCTTAGGGCCCAATTGCATCGTTTTTCATGGGCGCAGGTGCGCTCTATAGTCCTCGCAGACCAGTCGAAACACCGCCGTGTTTCATCGATGCGAGACAATGACATGAATAACCAAGCAAAGGTCGCTAACGGCGTGCAGCCGGGTATCGGGACGCGGGTGGTGTGGGAGGGGGAACAAGTCGAGCACCCCTTCAATGCTACCCAGACCCCGATCATCGCCAGTGCCGCCTACGGCTACCAGGATATCGACGCCTGGTACGACATCGCGCTGGGCAAACAGCCGGGCTTCATCTACAGCCGCATGAGCAACCCGACGGTTGCGGTCCTCGAGGACAAACTCTGCGCACTGGAACACGCCGAGTCGGCCGTGGCCTTCAGCACCGGGATGGCGGCCATCAGCGGTGTGCTGCATACCTTCCTGTGCAATGGCAAACGCGTGGTCTCGACCCGCGACAGCTACGGCGGCACCAACAAGATTTTCGAAGAATTCCTGCCCCGTCAGGGCGTCGAGGTGACGCTGTGCGACACCCTCGACACCGACGCCATGGAGCGTGAAATCGCCCGGGGTTGCGATGTGGTCTACCTGGAGACCCCGAGCAACCCGACGCTGAAAATCCTCGACATCCGCCGCTTGGTGGCCGCAGCAAAGCGTGTGGGCGCCTTGGTCGTTGCCGACAACACCTTCGCCACGCCGCTGAACCAGAACCCGCTGCTGCTGGGCGTCGATGTGGTAGTGCACAGTGCGACCAAGTTCCTTTCCGGCCATGGCGATGTGCTGGGTGGGGTGGTCTGCGGCAGCGAAGCCTTGATGGCGCAGGTGCGTCACTACCGCGAAATCAACGGCGCTTCACTGGACCCGTTTTCCGCGTACTTGATCATTCGCGGCATCAAGACCCTGGCGCTGCGCCTGCGCCAACAGCAGGCCAGCGCCCAGGCTCTGGCTGAGTACCTGTGCAGCGAGCCGTTGGTCGAGTCGGTCAACTACCCCGGGTTGCCTGGGCACCCGGGCCACGCGATCGCCAGTGCGCAGATGCGCGGCTTTGGCGCCATCGTCAGTTTCGTGCTGGTGGGCGGGATGGACACCGTCGTCAAGTTGCTGCCCAAGCTGCGCTACGCCCACCGCGCCGGCAACCTGGGTGCAGTGGAAACCATCTACGGGCCGGCACGGACAACCAGCCACGTGGAAAACACCCTGGAAGAGCGCCAGGCACTGGGCATCTCAGAAGGCCTGGTGCGGGTGTCGGTCGGCATCGAGGATACCGCCGACCTGCTGGAAGACCTGCGCCAGGCGTTCGCCGCTGTGCAGGTCGAACGCGCGCAGGGGCAGGGCAGCGACACCTGTGGCCGGCACGTCGAAGTGTCCACCTGAGGCGTCGGGCACGCCCTTCATGATTCATGAAAGCCATAACAATAACAGCCGCTGACACAGCGACGGTGGCGGCCTCAGGGTCGCCTGCCGGCTGCTGTGCCAGCCACTTCATGAGAACTCAACTATGTCCACCGAACACTCAAACGCGGCGTCGGGCCACCCGGCCGGGTACAAGAAAGAGATGCACACGCGCCATATCGTCATGCTGGCGCTGGGCGGCGTGATCGGCACTGGCCTGTTTCTGACGTCAGGCTACACGGTCAACCAGGCCGGGCCCTTGGGCGCGGTCATCGCCTATATCGTCGGCGCGGTCATGGTCTACCTGGTGATGGTCTGCCTGGGTGAACTCGCGGTGCAGATGCCCGAAACCGGCTCGTTCAGCAGTTATGCAACCCGCTATTTGGGGCCTGGCACCGGGTACACGGTGGCCTGGCTGTACTGGTTGACCTGGACGGTGGCGATCGGCTCGGAGTTCACCGCGGCGGGTATCCTGATGGTGCGCTGGTTCCCCGACACGCCGGTGTGGATCTGGAGTGCGTTGTTCGCGATCACGGTACTGGTCAGCAACGTGGTGTCGGTACGCCTGTTTGCCGAGACCGAATTCTGGCTGTCGCTGGTCAAGGTGCTGACGGTGATCGCCTTCATCGCCATCGGCGGGGCGGCGATTTTTGGCCTGCTCGATGTGCAGCACGTGCAGGGCATCGGGCTGTCCAACTTCACCCGCGAAGGCTTGTTCCCGACCGGCTTGCTGCCGATCGCAATGACGTTGCTGGCGGTGTCGTTCGCCTTCTCCGGCACCGAACTCATCGGCATTGCCGCCGGTGAGGCAAAAGACCCACAGGACAGCGTGCCCAAGGCAATACGTACTACGGTAGTACGATTGGCGCTGTTCTTCGTCGGCACCATCATCGTCCTGGCCACCTTGCTGCCGCGTGAACAGGCAGGCCTGGTCGAAAGCCCGTTCGTCATGGTCTTCGACCTGATCGGCATTCCGTACTCGGCAGACATCATGAACTTCGTGATCCTCACCGCGCTGCTGTCGGCCGCCAACTCCGGGTTGTACGCGGCCTCGCGGATGCTGTGGACGCTCAGTGACCAGGGACATATGCCCAAGTGCTTCGCCCGCCTGTCGCCACGCGGCACGCCGGTCAACGCCATCATGCTGAGCATGGCCGGCGCCGCGGCGTCGTTGCTCAGCAGCGTGCTGGCGCCAGACACGGTGTACTTGGCGCTGGTGTCGATTTCCGGCCTGGCGGTGGTGGTGGTGTGGATGAGCATCGCCGCCAGCCAGATGGCCTTCCGCCGGCACTATGTGGCCAATGGCGGCCGGGTCGAAGACCTGCACTTCAGGGTGCGCGGCTACCCGTGGGTGCCGCTGGGCGCGATTGCCTGTTGCGTGCTGGCGTGTGTCGGCATTGCCTTCGACCCGGAGCAGCGTGTTGCCCTGTATTTCGGTATCCCGTTCATTGCCTGGTGCTACTTCGTCTACTGGGTAACCCGCAACAAACGTGCACAGCGCCTGGCGGCTGCGGCATCGGCAGGCGCGGGTGTTGGCGCGACCTGAACAAACCGGTTCATGATGCACGGATTCAACTGTGAACGAGGTCGTGTCGATGAAGCAAAAATCCCTGCCGCCGCTCAACTGGCTGCGGTCGTTCGAAGTGTCGGCACGCGCCTTGAACTTTACCCACGCGGCGGAGGAACTGCACCTGACCCAAGGCGCGGTAAGCCAGCAGATTCGGCAACTCGAAAGCCACCTGGGCGTGGCCTTGTTCAAGCGCTTGCCCAGGGGCCTGGGCCTCACCGAAGAAGGGCAGTCGTACCTGCCGGTGGTGCAGGATGCGATCAGCCGCCTGGCGGTGGGCACCAACGAGATTTTCGGCCAGCACAAGCGCGGCCCCGTGAAGGTGCGTGGCAGCCTGTCGTTTCTGCAGTACTGGCTTGCCCCGCGGCTGCCGGACTTCAGCCGCCAGCACCCGCACATCGATATCCGCTACATCAGCAACCTCTGGGTCAAGGCGCCCGATGGCGAGGACGACCTGGAAGTGCGCTGGGGCAATGGCGAATGGCCCGGCCTGCATGCCCAACGCTTGACCTGGGACGTGTTGGTGCCGGTGTGTTCGCCGGCACTGATGGCGCGCTCGGCCATTCGCGAACCACGCGACCTCAGGCACCACCCGCTGCTGCATGTGCTGGGCTATGAGGAGGGCTGGGGGTATTGGCTCAAGCGGGTGGGCGCGGACGATGTCGATTATTCGCGCGGGCTGCAGTTCGACACCTTGGTGTCCACCATCCGCATGGCCGAGCTGGGGCAGGGGGTGGCGCTGGCGCGGTCCTCGGTGGTCGAGGACCTGCTCAGGGACGGCCAACTGGTCGCGCCGTTCAGCCAGCGCATCGAAGCGAGCGAGTCGTTTTACCTGGTACGCGAGCAGGGCCGCCCATTGCCGCCCGATGCCGCGCTGTTTTCTTCCTGGCTGGTGGCACACGCGCACCGGCCTTTGTAACCCTGTGGAGTTTTCATGCACTACGTAAGTACCCGCAACGGTGATGTACGGGCGGACTTCCGTGAGGTGGTGCTGTCGGGGCCTGCCGCTGATGGCGGGCTGTATGTGCCAGCACACTTGCCGGTGATCAGCCCGGAGGAGATCGCCAGTTGGTCATGGCTGCCGTTCGATGAGCTGGTCTGGCGGGTGATCGCGCCCTTCGTCGGCGATGCCATCGATGATCAAGCATTACGTGCGCTGCTCAGCGACAGCTACAAGACCTTCAGCCATCGTGCCATCACGCCGCTGCAGCAGATTGGCCATAACGAATGGATCCTGCAGCTGTTTCATGGCCCTACCCATACCTCAAAGGACTTTGCCGCACAGCTTCAGGCGCGGCTGGTCAGCCACTTTCTCGAGCAGTCGGGCGAAGCGGCGTTGGTGGTTGGTGCCACCAATGGCGATACCGGCATTGCCGCCATCCAAGCCTTCGCTTCCAGGCCGAAGGTGCGCCTGGCGATTCTCTACCCCCGCAACGAGATCCCGGCAGACCGCCTGGCCGCCTTGCAGGCGGGTGACCCTGCCAGTGTTCAGCTGATACCCGTCGATGGCAGTTTCGATGACTGCCAGACCCTGGTGGCGCGGCTGTTCCGTGCCTGGCCGCTGGAAGGGTTGATACCGGTGTGTTTCAACTCCACCAACTGGGTCGGGGTACTTGCCCAGATCGTGTTCTACTTCCACGCGGCGCTGCAACTGGGGGGCGGCACCCGCCCGGTCGGGTTCAGTGTGCCCGCAGCGAGTTTCGCAGAGATCTACGCCGGCTTCATTGCGCAGAAAATGGGCCTGCCGATCAACCAGGTGATCGTGTCGACCAACAGCAACGATGCCCTCCACCGGTTTCTGCACCGCAATCGCTACGCGCCGCACGCCAGTCAGCGCACATTGTCACCGGCCATGGACTTCTCGCTCTATTCGAACCTGGAGCGCTTCATCTGGGAGCTGTACGGGCGCAGTGGCAGCAGCGTTGCGGCACTGATGGCGCAGTTCGAGGCTTGCGGTGAATTAAGCATCGGCAATGCGCAATGGCTTCAGGCGCGGGTGTTGTTCGACTCTTATGCGGTGGATGAGGCCGAGGTGCGCAGCGAAGTCATCAAGCTGCGCACGCAAGCCGCAGCGCTGGTCGACCCGCACACGGCTGTCGGCGCGCTGGCCGGCCGCATGCATCGACGCAGCCTGGGCGCACCGATGGTGACCCTGGGCCAGATTGCGCCGGCCAAGTCGGCTGCGCTGTTGGCGCAGTTGGGCGTGTGGGAGGGTGAGCTTGCACCGCAGCCCGTGGTGCAAGACGGGTCGCCAGCCTTGTGCAGAGGGGACCTTGATGGCTTGTGCCAGGCCCTGCTGGCAGCGCAGTCGAGGCCGGCATGAAACGCATCCTCGACCCGCTGGACGAGCGCATTCTTGCCGAATTGACTGCCAATGCGCGGATCGCCCATGCCGAACTTGGGGCCAAGGTCAACCTCTCGCGCAATGCGGTGCGCCAGCGTATCGAACGGCTTGAGCGCGATGGCGCGATACAGGGCTACACCGTTCGGCTGGGGGATTCCCGCCGCCCTTCATCGTTGATCAGCGCGGCGATTTTCGTCTATCGCTACGACCGCATGCGCGGTGACGACGTGCTGGCCAAATTGCGCACTCTCCCTGAAGTGATCCAGTGCGAAGTGCTCAGTGGCGAGTTCGACTTGATGCTGAGGGTTGCTGCGGCGACCCCGGAACGGGTCCACGCCGTCTGGAAAGAAATCGCCGGCATGCCGGGTGTTGAAAACACCGTTACCTCGTTTGTTCTCTCCGCTGTCTTCTAACCCCCATTCTCCCCTGCGCGTGCCCCTTTCTGTAGGGGCGGCCTTTTGTCGCGAAAGGGCTGCAGAGCAGCCCCCACAATTCAGGCGGCGATGCTGAAACCTGGGGGGCGTTCTGCGACCCTTTCGCGACACAAGGCCGCTCCGACAGGGAACGCGAGCTACCTGTGGCATCCGTAAAGTGGCCATTTCGCGTGTGGGCAGAACGCCCAATAAATACGGCACTTTGGCCTATTCAACTGCCCGTAACCGGCTCGTACGCTAGGCCCATCAAACAACAGCAAAAAGGAATGCCTTCGTGACTGAATACAACATTGCCCTGGTCGGTTTTGGCGGTGTCAACAGAGGCCTGGCCCAGTTGATCGCAACGCATAATGACAGCTGGCAGGCCACCCTCGGCTTCAGCCTGAAGATCGTCGGCGTCACCGACCTGTTCCTCGGTTCGGTGGTCGACCGCAATGGCCTGGACGCTGCCGCGCTGGCAGCCTTGCCCGCCGAAAAGGGCGCGCTCGCCCTGATTGCAGGGGGCACTGCCGAGGCGTTCAACGAGACCGTCATCAAGCAGTCCGGCGCGGACATCATCGCTGAGGCTACCTTCACCAACCCGGTCGATGGCGAGCCGGCGGCCACCTTCTGCCGCTGGGCGCTGGAGAGTGGCATCCATGTGGTGACCACCAACAAGGGGCCGATTGCATTGCACGGCGCTGAACTGAAGGCGCTGGCGCGCCGCCACAATGTCGCGTTCGAATACGAAGGCGCGGTTATGAGCGGCACCCCGGTGATCCGCCTGGCCAAGCAGGCCCTGGCAGGTTCGCAGATTCAAGGCTTCGAAGGCATTCTGAACGGCACCTCCAACTACGTGCTGACCCGCATGAAAGACGGCATGTCGTTCGCGGATGCGGTGGCCCAGGCGCAGCAACTGGGGTACGCAGAGGCCGACCCGACGGCAGATGTCGAAGGTTATGACGTGCGCCTGAAGGTGGTGATCCTGGCCAACGAGTTGCTGGATGCGCGCTTGAGCGTCAGCGACGTGGTGTGCTCGGGCATCAGCGGCATCAGTGCGTCGGATATCGTCAAGGCGCAGGCCACGGGCCAGTGCTGGAAACTGATCGGCGCTGCCAGCAAGGGCGCTGACGGCACGGTGTCCGCGAGTGTCGAAGCGCGTTTGTTGCCGCTCGATCATCCGCTTGCCGGCATCAATGGCGCGGTCAATGCGGTGTCGTTCAACAGTGGGCTGCTGGGGGCGGTCACGGTGTCCGGGCCGGGCGCAGGGCGTATCGAAACTGCCTATGCCTTGCTCTCCGACATCATCGCCCTGCACACCACCCCGCGTCAGTAACGGAGCCTTTATGAGCGTATCTCGCATGGCCAGTGTTCACGCTGTAGCGCCGAGCCACATCGACGTATTCAGCCCCTTCGACGGCCGTCTGGTGGGGCGTGTGCCCAATCTGGACGCCACGGCCGTGCCCGCCTTGCTGGCACGCGCACGGGCGGGGTGCCTTGAAAGTGCAGCGATGCCCCGGCACCGTCGCGCGCGCATTCTTGAAGAAGCGGCGCGGTTGGTCGAAGCCGATGCGGCTGCGTTCGCCAACTTGATCGTGGCCGAAGCCGGTAAAACCCTGCGTCAGGCCCAGAAGGAAGTGAAGCGCTGTGTGAACACGCTGAAGCTGTCCGCCGAAGAAGCCCGGCGCAATGCCGGGGAGGTGGTGCCGTTCGAAGCCTATGAAGGGTCCGAAGCCCGCCAAGGCTGGTTCAGCCGCGAACCGCTGGGCCTGATTGTCGCAATCACGCCCTACAACGACCCGCTGAACCTGGTGGCGCACAAGCTGGGCCCGGCGATTGCCGGGGGCAATGCGGTGATCCTAAAACCGTCTGAGCTGGCGCCGTTGTCGGCGTTGAAACTGGTCGATTGCCTGGTGCAGGCCGGGCTTGGCGAAAACGTGGTGACCACGGCAACCGGTGGTGTCGAACTGGGCAAGGCGCTGGTCGAGTTGCGTGAGGTGCGCATGATTTCGTTCACCGGCGGTTTTGCCACCGGCGAATCGATCGCCCGCAGCGCAGGGCTCAAAAAGCTCGCCATGGACCTGGGCGGCAATGCGCCTGTACTGGTGCTGGAGGACTGTGACCTGGGGCCGACCGTGGAGTCCTGTGTCTCTGGGGCCTTCTGGGCGGCGGGGCAGAACTGCATCGGCACGCAACGGATTCTGGTGCAGCGCGCGGTGTACGAAGCCTTCCGCGAGCAGTTCGTCGCGCAATCCAAGGCTTTGCAGCTGGGTGACCCCGCCAGCCCGGACACGGATGTCGGCCCGATGGTTACCGAGCAGGCGGCCCGCCGTACCGAGCAACTGGTGGAAGAAGCGCTGGGGCAGGGGGCGACGCTGCTTTGCGGTCATCGCCGACAAGGTGCTCTGTACGCACCTACGGTACTGGAAACGGTCAGCCACGACAGCCGTATCTGGCTGCAGGAAGTGTTCGCCCCCGTAGTAATCCTGGAGCCGTTCGACACCCTCGACCAGGCCGTTGCCCTGGCCAATGCCCCGGAATACAGCCTGCATGCAGGGGTATTCACCCGAGACCTGTCGACGGCGCTGAAGCTGGCGCGGCGGATCGAGGCCGGTGGCGTGATGATCAACGACTCCTCCGATTACCGCTTCGACGCCATGCCGTTTGGGGGCTTCAAGTACGGCAGCCTGGGCCGCGAAGGGGTGCGGTTTGCCTATGAGGACATGACCCAGCCCAAGGTGGTGTGCATCAACCACCTGGATTGAAGGCACCAGGGTCAAGAATTGATTCAGGTGAGGCCTATGGGAGCCGGCAAGCCGGCTCCTGAAAGTCTGGACCCGCTCTGGCTCAGGCCTTCCAGAGAACACATAGGCATAACGATATACCCTTTAATTCTTTGTCTCCCGAGCCCGCCTGCTTTCAACTAGCGCCTTTTTGAGCGAGCGCTGCCCGTGGAGCACTGTGAAGTCATCGTCATCGGTCTGGGCGCCATGGGCGCCGCCACCTTGTATCAGTTGGCCAAGGCGGGTGTCGATGTGGTCGGTATCGACCGCTATCATCCCCCGCATACCCTTGGCTCAAGCCACGGCGATACACGCATCACCCGGCTTTCTGTAGGCGAGGGCGCGCAGTATGTGCCCATCGTCAAACGGGCCCAGCAGCTCTGGCGAGAACTGGAAGCGCTGTCCGGCGAGTCGTTGTTCGAACAGTCTGGCCTGCTCGCACTGACGTCCAGCCCCGACTTCGACCCCGACGATAAAAGCGACTTCACCCTGCGCACCATCGGGTTGGCCAAGGCCTATGGCATCGAACACGAAGTGCTCGATGCCAAGCAAATCCGCCAGCGCTTCCCACAATTCGCACACGTGCGCGATGACGCGATCGGCTACTTCGAGCCCGGTGGCGGTTTCGTGCGCCCCGAGCGCTGCATCGAGGTGCAGTTGCGCCTGGCAGAGCAGCACGGCGCCACATTGCACACTGGCGAAACGGTGACCGGTATCAGTTCGGATGAGCACGGCGTCACGGTTACCACCAACCTGCGCACGGTCAAGGCCGGCAAGCTGGTGTTCAGCGCCGGTAACTGGGCGGGCGGGTTGTTGGGTGAGCCCTTCGACCGGTTGCTGAGTGTCTACCGGCAAATGCTGTTCTGGTTTGAGCTTGAGCCGGGTGCAGGCCTGGAGGGCGCATCGCCCACGTTCATCCTCACCCATGGGCGCGGCGACAACAACATCAACTACGGCTTCCCTGCGCAGCCCGGCGAGGGCAGCTTGAAAATTGCCACGGCCCAGTACCACACGGCTTCACAGCCCGACTTGCTGGACCGCAGTGTGTCTGCCGAACAAGCTCGCGCAATGTACGAGCAGCAAGTGCAAGGCCGTATTGCCGGGGTTACCGACAAAGTCCTCAAGTCGGCCGTGTGCGCTTACACCGTCACCCCGGACAGGCACTTCATCATCGACCAACACCCCACGCTCAAGCACACCCTGGTGGTGTCGGCCTGTTCTGGCCACGGTTTCAAACACTCGGCTGCCTTGGGCGAAGCCTTTGCACAGTGGTGTACCCGCGGCTCCACCGACCTTGACCTGTCCTCTTTCACCCTCAAACGATTCGAAGGAACACTCTCGTGAAGCGCATTGCACTTTCGCTTGCCCTGCTGGCGGCCACCCTCGGTACTGCACAGGCCGAAACGCTCAAGATCGCCGTGGTGCCCGTGCCTCACGCCGAAATCCTCGAGTTCCTCAAGCCCGAATTGGCCAAGCAGGGGGTGGAGCTCGAGGTAAAGGTGTTCACTGACTACATCCAGCCAGACCGCCAGGTTGACGAGGGCCGACTAGACGCCAACTACTTCCAGAGCAAGCCTTACTACGAGGCGTACCAGAAAGACCGCCCGAGCAGCGATCAGGTACCGGTCGTGGCTGTGCACATCGAACCGTTCGGTGCCTATTCCAGCAAGATCAAATCGGTCGCCGAGCTGCAGGACGGCGCCACCGTCGCGATCCCCAACGACCCCACCAACTCCGGGAGGGCGCTGCTTTTGATCGCCAAGCAGGGGCTGATCACCATCAAGGACCCGAGCAACATCATGGCAACCGCCGCCGACATCACCAGCAACCCCAAGCACCTGAAGTTCAAGGAGCTTGAAGCCGCCATGCTGCCGCGCGTACTGGGCCAGGTAGACATGGCGCTGATCAACGCCAACTACGCGCTGGAGGCCAAGCTGGTACCGCACAGGGATGCGCTGTTTATCGAAAGTGCTGAGTCGCCGTATGCCAACTACCTGTATGTGCGCCGGGACAAGGCCAACGACCCTGCGGTGCAAAAGCTGGGGGCGTTGCTGAACTCGCCGCAGGTGAAGGCGTTCATCCTCGATCGCTATCACGGTGATGTGGTGCCGGCGTTTTAAGTACGCTAGCCGGTGCGCTCAAGATCAACGGGTTCTTGAAATAACACCCGTCATGTATTGATTCAGATCGCGAAAATCCTGAACGCTCCAGGCGTGCGGCGGGATTTTCACACCGTTCTCCTGCAGCGTCTTTGGAATCAAGTTTCCATTTGGCCGAAGTATCACTGACGCCACAATAACGCCTGGGTAGTCGTTCAGGCGTTTCTTGAAGGCAGCCGTTGTAAGGTCAGGTGTGGGAGGGTTGCTTTTAGTGGCTAACGCCCCGGTTCCCTTGATATCTGCTCCGTGGCATACCGCACATCTTTGCAGGAAAAGGGTTTTACCATTGGCGTTTTCTGCGAAGGCGTGGGGTAGTTGCGTGAGCGAGAAAACCCCTAGTAAAACGAAGAGCAGTTTTTTTGATGCCAGCTGGTATTTTTGTTGAGCAAGCATCCCACAGTGGTCCGACATTCTTTCTTCCTTGGGTTTCAGTCAGTTAGGGCCTAGGGGACCGCTGCGCGGCCCATCGCAGCGGTTCGGCGCCCCGACAAGCCAGCTCCTACAGGTTAGCGCGACTCACAAGAAATACGCGATCCCTGTAGGAGCTGGCTTGTCGGGGCGCCGAACCGCTGCGATGGGCTGCGCAGCAGCCCCAATTACCCCCGATAACGCCTAAAACTGACTGGCATTAAGGGCCCGTGATCTCTCATGCTCAACGCCGCAACAGGCGGCTCAGAACTAACGTGATGGCTGCACCAATGGCCAGCGCTGCGATGGGCTTCTCTTTCACAAAAGTAGAAACGTTATTCAATGCGTCACCGTAGCTTTTAGTGAGTTGGCCAGCGACCTGGCGCCCATCACCCTCAGCTTCCAGGGCAGGGTCGTCAATCAGCCGACCCACCGCGCTTTGTGCTTTACCGGTTACCTGCTCTGCAACACCTTCAATCTGTTCACGTTTCATAAATGATCGAACCTTTCTAGTGAGTGGCAATGGTCTTGCTGCTCAGGCTTAGGGCGCAGGGTTAACCAATTAGTTCAAAGAAGGTGTGGCCGGCTAATTGCCAACGTGTGGACAGCGCCACTTACGCAGTCGTCACGTCGCCATATCAACTATTTATGTCCTTTGTGTGAAAGTTACGAAATACATGAACTAAGTATTTGCCCCCAGCGATTCCTCCCGCAGTGCAGCATCACCAGAATAGCCGCCCTCAATTTGAACCGTCAGCCTCACACAATGGCCGCATAGTTGGCCAGGTGGGCTGTCGGCCTTGCATGCGCCCGTTGTTCGGGCTGATGTAACCGATACTGAATGCTAGGAAAGGAAAGTGTCATGGGAATGACCAGGCGTAAGTTTTTGATTGGCGGCGGCGTTGTGGCAGCTGCGGCAGGTGCGGGGATTCTTACCCCTATGCTGACGCGCGAGGGTCGGTTGATCCCCGGCAAACCGCGGTTCGGTTTTGTCGAAGGCACCGAGGGTGTGCTGCCCAAGCAAGCAGACGTGGTCGTCATCGGCGCGGGCATTCTCGGTCTTACCACCGCGATCAACCTGGTCGAGCGTGGCCTGTCGGTCGTCATCGTTGAGAAAGGTGATATTGCCGGCGAGCAGTCCTGCCGGTTCTATGGCCAGGTCATGACCTACAAGATGCCGGATGCGACCTTCCAGTTGCACCACCTTGCCAAGCAACGCTGGCGCGAAATGAATGCCAAGGTTGGTGCTGACACCAGCTACCGCACCCAAGGCCGTGTCGAAGTGCCTTTCGATGAAGAGGACCTGGAAGGCGTCAGAAAGTGGATCGACCTCAAAACCCGTGAGGTTGGCTCCGACATCCCCTTCAAGACCCGCATCATTCAAGGCACTGAACTTGAGCAGCGCCTGCGCGGTGCCTCGTCCAGCTGGAAGATCGCAGGCTTCGAGGAAGACTCGGGCAGCCTGGACGCCGAGCGTGCCTCGTACGTTATGGCCGAGTACGCCAAGAAAATGGGCGTGCGCATCTACACCCACTGCGCCGCGCGTGGGCTGGAAACCCAAGCAGGTGCCATCTCCGACGTGGTGACCGAGAAGGGCGCCATCAAGACCTCTCGCGTCGTCGTGGCCGGCGGTGCCTGGTCCAGGCTGTTCATGCAGAACCTGGGGGTCGATGTACCGACCTTGCCTGCCTACCAGTCCCAGCAGATCATCAGCGCGGCACCTCGCGCACCGGGCGGTAACGTTGCGTTGCCAGGGAACATCTACTTCCGCGAGCAGGCTGACGGCACCTACGCCACCTCGCCGCGCGTCGTGGTTGCGCCGGTGGTCAAAGAGTCCTTCATGTATGGCTACAAGTACCTGCCACTGCTGGCCATCCCGGACTTCCCGGTTCACGTCTCGCTCAACAAGCAGTTGATCGATTCGTTCCTTCAGCCAACCAGCTGGAAGCTGGATGAAGTGTCGCCGTTCGAGAAAAACAGGCTGATGACGGCGGCCCCTGACCTTCCAGAGCTCAATGCCTCGCTGGCAAAACTCAAGGTCGAATTCCCAGCCTTCGCCGAGTCGAAACTGATCGATCAGTGGAGCGGCGCCATGGCGATCGCCCCGGACGAAAACCCGATCATCTCGACCGTCAAAGAGTACTCTGGCCTGGTCATCAACACCGCGACCGGTTGGGGCATGACAGAAAGCCCGGTGTCTTCCGAATTGACGGCCGACCTGCTGCTGGGCAAAGCCCCAGTGCTGGACCCAACACCGTTTAGCCTGTATCGATTCTAAACCCCGCTACGACAATGGAATGACCGTGCATGCCTCGTCGAGGCGTGCACATCACCCGTGGTAATCAACTAGGAGAAACACATGAAGGTCGCTTTCAAGACCGTTGCTGCATTGGCCCTGACAATTGCTGGTGCCGGGAGCGTTCATGCACAGGATGTCGTGCGCCACAGCGCAGGCAGTTTCCCCATTTCGGCAGCTGTCGAAGTACCCGCAGGCAAGACCGTCGTTTACCTGAGCGGCTCCGTTCCGTCGGCTATTCACCCAGAGGCAGCCAAGGATTCGCTGGAATCCTTCGGTGATACCAAAGCACAAACCATCAATGTGCTGGAGAACATCCAGAAGCAGCTCAAAGACCTCGGTCTGGGCCTGAAGGATGTGGTGAAGATGCAGGTATTCCTGGTAGGCGGCCCGGAGAACGGCGGCAAGATGGACTTCGACGGCTTCATGGCCGGCTACACCCAGTTCTTCGGCCCAGACGCCAAGCAGCCAGTCCTGCCTGCACGTTCCGCGTTCCAGATTGCAGGCTTGGCTCACCCAGCCTGGCGTGTTGAGATCGAAGTGACTGCAGTTCGTCCCTGAGAGGGATAGTTGCTGAAGGCTGGCGCGGCCTAGCCACGCCTGCCTGCGTACCTCGCCTCAGCGTGGGTTGACCACCGCAGCCGAGGTACGCAGCACCAGCAGCGCCCCCAAGGCGATCACCAGCGACAACAGGTACAGCGCCAGGCTGGCACTTTGCGTGTTATCGCGCATCCAGCCGATCAGGTAAGGCGCCACGAAAGCGGCGACACTGCCCAGCGAGCTGATCAGCGCCAGCCCCGGCGCCAGTATCGGGCCGGCCAGATAGGCGGGTGGCAACTGCCAGAACATCGGCAATGCGCTGCTGGCGCCCATGCCGGCAATGGCCAGGCCGGCCATGACCCATAGCGGTGACTGCGGCTGCAGGCCGGTCAGGGTCAAGCCCAACGCGCACATCAGAATCGGCACGCACAAGTGCCAGCGCCGCTCTTTGTGGTGGTCGGAAGAACGCCCCACGGCAATCATGAAGAAGCAGCCCGCCAGATAGGGCAGGGCACTGAGCAGGCCAACCTGGCTGTCGTGGGCAACCCCCGAACCGTGGATCAGCGTCGGCATCCAGAAGGCCAGGGTGTTGACCGCCAGCATGACCGCGAAATAGATCGCCACCAGCAGCCAGACCTGGCCATTGGCAAAGATGCCGCGCCAGGAACTGATCTGTTTGCGCGCTTCTTCGCCGGCCAGCGTTTGCCGCAACGCCTGCTTCTGCGCGTCGCTGAGCCAGCGTGCGTCTTCGATGCGGTCGTCGAGCCGCGCCAGTATCACCAGGCCCAGCGCCACGACTGGCAGGCCTTCGATCAGGAACATCCACTGCCAGCCGCGCAGCCCGGCGGTGTCTTGCATGTGTTCGAGGATCCAGCCCGATACCGGGCCGCCGACTACGCCGGCCATAGGCACCGCCAGGGTGAACAGGGCCGTGATCGACGCCCTGCGCCCAGCCGGGAACCAGCGGTACAGGTAGACCAGAATGCCCGGGAAGAAACCGGCTTCGGCCACCCCGAGGCCGAAACGCAGGGCATAGAAACCCTGGGCACTTTCAATTAGCAGCATGGCACTGGAGAGCAGCCCCCAGGTCACCATCATCAGGGCGATCCAGCGCCGCGGGCCGAGCTTGTCGAGCACCAGGTTGGCCGGCACGCCAAACATCGCATAAGCGACGAAGAACAGCCCGGCCCCCAGGCCGTACACGGTGTCGGAGAATTGCAGGTCGTTGCTCATCTGCAGTTTGGCGAAGCCGATGTTAATGCGGTCCAGGTGGGCGAACACGTAGCTGATCAGCAGCAGCGGCATGATCCGCCAACTGACCTGGCGGTGGGTGCTGGCAGTGCTCTGCGTGTGTTGCAGAGTCTCGAAGGTCTGGCTCATGGAAGTACCTCGAAGGGCAGGTGTAGGGGGATTCACCAGAGTTTCAGGGTGTAGCTGAGGATCAGCCGGTTCTCGTCCATGTCGCTGGCGTAGCTGGAGCGATAGGCCGCGTTGCGCCAACGCAGGCCCAGGCCCTGGAAGTAGCCGGCCTGAATCACGTAGGCGAGGTCGGTGTCGCGTTCCCACTCATGGCCGTCGGCAGCGCCGGTGCGGATCTCGTCGCCCCGCACGTAGCGGGTCATGAAGCTCAGCCCGGGTAGCCCAAGGGCGACGAAGTTGTAGTCATAGCGGGCCTGCCAGGAGACCTCGCCGGCACTGGTGAAGGTGCCGATCGTGACCAGGTTGGCGGTGTACGGCGGGGTGTAGCCGTTCAGGGTGGGGAAGGCGTCATTGCCGTACATGCGCTGGTAGCCCACGCCAACCTTGTGCGCGCCAACACTGAAGGTGCTCATCATGTTGAAGTTGCGGTTGTCGACGCTGCCGGCCTTGGCAGTGCCGGCGCTGTTGCTGTCGAAGTAGCGCAGGTCGGTTAGCAGCGACATCCCTGGCCCCAGTGGCAGCGTGTGCACCAGGCCGTAGTAGTCTTGCCTGTAGACGTCGTGCAGTTCGCCGCGAAAGACGCTGGCGATCAAACCGTGGCCCACGTCATAGCTGGCGCCGAGTACATCGAAGGCGCCGCTGTCGAAGTCGGCGCTGCGACCGGCCAGGTACATGCGGTCGCTGCCTGACGATTCGCGGGTGCGTGAGCGCCAGAGTTGCCCGGCGGTGAGGGTCAGCCGTTCGACGTCCTGCGACTGCAGCAGCGCGCCATCGAACGTCTGGGGCATCAGGCGCATGTCATCACGGAAGACCACGGGCAAGGTCGGGGTGAGGATGCCGACGTCGAGTCGGGTCTTGGCCACGCGCAGCTTGCCGGTAACCCCCATGTGGCTGAAGTCGTCCACCGGCCGGCCTGATTGCGAGCCAAAAGGCAGCGTGCCGTCGCCGCTGCGGCCACGCCCTGAGTCGAGCTTGACCCCCAGCAGGCCGAGATAATCCAGCCCGAACCCGACAGGCCCGTCGGTGAAACCGGACTGCATTCGGAGCATGAAGGCTTGCGACCAGTTGCCGACTTGCGAGGCCTTGGCACCGCTCTGGCGAAAATCGCGATTCTGGTAGAAGTTGCGCAGCTCCAGGCTGCCCTGGCTGTCGGCGACGAAGTCGGCGCGGGCATGCACTGGCAAAGCCAGTGCTGCCAGCAGGGCCAGGCGCAGGCAGGTGATACCCCGTTCAGGCTTGAACATGTGTTGTCCCTTTTATTGTTGTTATGGACGGCGGCCTGCGCTGCCTTCAGCCGGCCTTGCGGCTGGTGTGCAGGCGTTCGGCATCGGCACGTTTCTTCAGGTACATGCGGGTGGCGACGGCCGGCGCGTCACTGGCCACGGAAATCTCGTAGTGGTGGTCGTCACGGTCGTCGAGCGCGGCTTCCAGTGCCCCGAGCCCTTCGACGTCTTCGTTGAAGGCGGCGAACAGCTGCTCGTGCATGTAGTCGCCCAAGGCTTCGTCGTGTTGCGCAAAGTCGCGGCCATGGACAATGAAGTAGTGCAGGCTGTTGGCGGTTTCCGGGGTCAGGATGTGCGCGGTACGAATGTGAAACTGCTGGCGTTGCTCGGCCGGTTGCGCGCTGTCGTAGAAGGTCACGCTGACCCGGTGCAGGGCCGGGGAGAGAAACTCCGAGGTGGCAATGCGGGCTGCACTGGCACAGCCTTCCAGGCCTGTGGTCTTGCCCCAGACCGGTGACAGGGTGGTCGGTACCACTTCGCGGATCAGGGTGTAATGGCCTTCCTTGAGGTCCAGTTTGTACGGGGCACTGGCGTAGTCCGGGGTGCCGATAGTGTTGGCATGCAGGAAGCTCAGGTGGGTCAGGTCCATGAGGTTCTCATGCAGGCTGACGTAGTTGCCCGGGTGATGGAAATACCCGGAGGTGCAGGCCCAGGCCGGGTCGTCGATCCACGCCTGATGGGGGATTAGCGCCGGGTCGGCGAGGGCTTGCTCGCCCAGCCATATCCACAGCAGCGGCCCCTGGCGCACCAGCGGGTAGCGGCGTACGCCAATGCCGCGCGGGCAGTTTTTCTGGGACGGCACTTCGGTCAGGTCGCCGGCGGCGTCGTAGCGAAAACCGTGGTAGCCACAGACGATGGTGTCGCCTTGCAGGTGACTGCGCGAAAGCGGGAACGAGCGGTGCGCGCAGCGGTCTTCCAGGGCCACCGGTTCACCCGCTTCTGTGCGGTACATCACCACGCGGCGGCCGAGCAGGCGCCGGGCCAACAAATGCCGGCCGACTTCATCGTCGAAGGCGGCAACGTACCACTCGTTGTAGATGAATGGGGTTTCGCGGTTGGCCATCGGTTCGCTGGCCTTGCGCGCATGCGCGATGAGGTTGCTGCTTGGCAGTGACATGGGGTTGCTCCTTCAAGAAGGGTGGGGCGGTTCAGAGGTCCAGCACCAGGCTGTCGCCGAGGGCACGCGACACGCAGATCATCAGGCTGCGGCCTTCGGCCTTGTCGGCGTCCGAGAGGATCAGGTCGCGGTGGTCTGGCACGCCTGCGCAGACGCGGGTTTCGCAACTGCCGCAGAGGCCGGCGCGGCACGAAAACGGCAGCTCGATGCCATGGTGCTCGAGGGCTTCGAGGATCGTTTGCTGGGGCGCGACCCAGAGGCTTCGGTCGCTACGGCTCAAGTGCACGGTGAAGCCGCTGTCGCCCTCGGTGCTGGCCGGCGCGGCGTTGAAGCGTTCGATGTGCAGGCGTTCGGCGCGTGGCCCTGCAGCGGCTTGCAGGGCATCGAGCATTGGCGCCGGCCCGCAGGCGTACAGGTGCTCGTCGTCGCGCAGGGTGTCGAGCAGCCCAGCGGTATCCAGATGGCCGCCCGCTTCGTCGTTGAAGTGCAGGTGCACCCGCGCAGGGTCCAGTTCGCGCAACGTTTCATAGAACGCGGCGCGTTGCCGGTTGCGGGCGCAGTACACCAACCGCCAGTCTTTGTCGTGCGCCTGACACCAACGCAGCATCGCCAGTATCGGGGTGATGCCGATGCCGCCTGCTACCAGGCAGTAACGTTGCAGGTGCTCGTCCAGCGGGAAATGGTTGCGGGGAAGGCTGCAAGCGAGGGTGTCGCCCAGGCGCAGTTGCTGATGCAGGAAGCGCGAGCCGCCGCGGCTGTCAGGCGCCAGGCCCACAGCGATCAGGTAGCGGTCGCGTTCATGGGGTGCATTGAGCAGTGAGTAGTGCCGTGGCAGGTCGCCGGCGACGCGGATTTCCAGGTGTGCACCCGCGCTGAAGGGCGGAAGTGCTCGGCCATCGGCGGCGCGCAGTTCGATCAGAACGACGTCCTTGGCTTCGGCTGCGTAGCGCGTGACGCGCAGGTCGAGGGGGTGGAGGTCCATGGGTGTTTGCGCTCATTGTCGTTGTCGGGCCAGCTTACGGACGAGCGTCTGGCAGGGCTGTCACCCGTGAGGTGGACAAGGACAATGATTGGCGGCAGACTGATAGTTAATAGGTTAACTATTTATCGGGCGCTGTTCGCTCGATTAAAAAACAATAAATAGCCGAGTGCCGCCATGATTCGTCTCAGCACCCCACAGGCATCGACCTTGCCAGCGGAAATACGCCCATTTAGCGACTTGACCCGTACGCTGGGGACGCCCGGTTTTCCCGGTGCGTTGCTGGACTGCCTGGGCCAATGGGCGGCTTGCCAGCATTTTTCCGTGCTGCGCATGGACGGCGCGCGGCCGCAGCTACTGGCGGCCGGCACCCGCCACCCGGACACCAACCTGGTGCTGCGGTGCGGCCAGGCGTACATCGAGCACTACCATCGCTACGACCCGCTGTTCGAACCCTTGAAGGCGGCCCCTGGGCAAGTCGGCCACCTGGTCGCACAGGACATCCGCCACGGGCCCTACCGCGAGGCGATCTACCAGCGCAACGGCATGATCGAACGGTTGTCCAGTGTGTACCTGGACGAGCAGGCGCGCCCGGTGCAGTTCAACCTCTACCGCCACCACGACCAAGGCTATTTCAACGACCGTGAACTGCAGATGTGCGAAGCGCTCAGCCCGGCGTTGTTGCAGCTCTTGCGTGGGCACCTGGCGCTGAAAGCCCTGAACCCCGTCAAGGACCCTCGGCAGCAGCTGCTCCAGCGCTGCCCCGACCTGACCACGCAAGAGTTGAACATCTGCATCCGCCTGCTTCAGGGCATGACCCACGCCGGCATCGCCGCCGACCTGGGCATCAAGGAGAGCACGGTGAAAACCTACCGCAACCGGGCGTTTGACCGGCTTGGCATTCACTTTCGCAGTCAGTTGTTTGCCTTGTTTTCATGATGTTGGGTCAGGCTAATCGGGCAAGCTGAATCGGCATGTACTTATGACCTTTGTTCATTGATGAGTGGGCTGTTTTGGCCAACCAGAATGTCCTCGAAAAACGCCCCAACCGGCTCGGTGGGGTGGCACAGCTGAATCTCCAGCACCCACACCATCTCACTCGGCACGATGTCCAACTCGGCCAGTTTGTCCTGCCCGAACAGGGCATGCGGGAAGTCGGCAATGCGATGCCCGGCCAGGTTGCGCTCCAGCTGCCAGCCTTTGGCGAGGGCGCTGTGTTCGGCGAAGTCGTACAGCTCACGGCCGGTCAACCCCGCACACCAGGCTTGGCGCGTTTCTTCGAACACTTCGTGCAGGGCCTTGACGCAGGCGTGATACAGCGGGTGCTCGCCAAACACGAAGGTGTCGCCGTAGTCGCCTTCGTAGCCATCCCACACCGGGCCGAGGTCGACCACGGCGATGTCGCTGGCGCGCAGTTGGCGCTGTGGGTCGATACCTTGGCGGGGTGTGCGCATGGTGTCGTCGCCAAAGCGGATATAGGTCGGGTGCCAGGTGTGCGACGCGCCCATCGCCTGCAGCGTCTCGGCCGCCATCTGCAACGCCTCGGCAGTGGTCATGCCGACTTTCAGTTGGCTGACAATGGCTGCCAGGGCCCGCACCGATTGCTCGCGGGCTGCGAGCATGCCGTCCAACGAGTAACGTGGGCCGACTTTTTCCAGCACCGGGTCCAGCGTGCTCAGCGACGCAGCCGCCGGCGCCGATGCGCCGCTGGCAACGAAAGCCTCGGCGACAAAGCGGTGAGCCTGCACGCCCGCTGCCAGGCACTGTTCGCGGGCCTTGGTGATCATCGCGCTGTTGCCGCAGGCATAGACCTGGGTATCGGCCCACCGGTGGGCATGGGTCAGCGCGACCTGCTGCACGCGGGCTTGGGCCGATAGCACGCGGTGCCAGCGAAAGTGTGGGTGGGCAAGGCTGGCCTGGTCGAGGAACGCGCCGTCATAGAAGTCGGCCAGCGATGAACCGCCCCAATACAGCGTAACCGGGGCATGGCCCGCAAGCGCCGTCAGCAACAACGGCTTGATGCCGGCATAGCCCGTGCCGGTGGCGAACAGCACGACCGGGCGTTGTTCTTCGTGCTGCCAGGTGCAGGCGCCCACCGGCCCTTCCAACTGCAGCGCATCGCCCACCTGCAGCGTGGGCAGCACGCGTTCGGTAAACAGCCCGCCGCTGACCTTGCGCATATGAAACACCAAGCGCCCCTGGTCCTGCGCTGGCAGGTTGGCGATGGAGAAACAGCGGCTGTCGCCATTGTCCAGGCAGAACCTGACGTATTGGCCGGCGCGCACTTCGAGAGGCTGGGTGGGCTGCAGCACCAGTTCGCTGATGTCGACGCTCAGCGCGCGCTGGCTCAGCACATGGGCAGTGATGGCCAGCGTTGGCGTGTCTAGCGACCAGCCTGGGATTTCCAGGCGCATGTCACTGCAGGCATGGCTCTGGCACAACAGCATCTCGTTGGCGGCCAGGGGGTAGCAGGGCGCGGGCATGTCTGCGCTGCGCTGCTTGTCCCGGTACTGGCCCGACACCACCTGGACCTTGCACGACCCGCAGGCCCCGCGGCGGCACGAGAAGGGCACCGACAGGCCGCTGGCGAGCATGGCGTCGAGCAGCAAGCCTTCTGCGGCTTCGAAGCGTTTGCCCGAGGGCGACAGTTCAATGACATGGCGTTGCTGCATACACACCTCAGGGCTGAATTGGGGGCGAGAGAGGCCTGATTGTTGCGTTAGACTAGGACCATAAGAACCTCCAGTTCTGGATAATTCACATGGTCCAGCTTCGCAAATGGCGGCCGTTGCTCAAGCTCGACGGGGCTCAGCCGCAGGCTTCGTACAGAAAGATCGTCGAGGGTCTGGTGACCGCGATCGTCGAGGGCCGCCTGCGCCCCGGCACGCTGTTGCCCGGCACGCGGGAAATGGCGCAACTGCTTGATGTCAACCGCAAGACGGTGATCCTCGCTTACGAAGAGGCGGTTACCAAAGGCTGGCTGGAGAGCGTGCAACGCCGGGGCACCTTCGTCAGCACCCGGCTCGCTGCCGGCACGCTGGCCGCCCACAGCACGCCGCCGTCATTTGCCCTGGCGCTGCACGAGGCGCCTGCCGTTCCCTACTTCACCAACAGCGAGCAGGTGACGGCGCTGCAACATCGGCCTGGCGCGCTGTTTTTCGATAACGGCGCCTGTGACCACCGCCTGTTGCCCCAGGCCGTGCTGCATCGGTATTACCGCAAGGCCTTGCGCAACAGTTTCACCACCAACACCGTGCGCCATGGCTGCGAAAGCAGCAGCCAGTACCTGCGCAGTGCATTGGCCGACATGCTGCGCCACAACCGCAGCCTTAATGTGGGGGCCGAGCATATTTGCCTGACCCAAGGCGTGCAGATGTCGCTGTACCTCACGGCAAGCGCTTTGCTCAAGCCGGGTGACGTGGTGCTGGTCGAGCGCCTGAGCTACCCGCCGGCGTGGGAGATTTTCCGCCAGCTAGGCGCGCGGTTGGTCACCGTTGACCTGGATGAGGAAGGCTGCCGGGTCGATCAGATCGACGCGCTGTGCCGGGTGCACGACGTGCGCATGATGTACCTCACCCCTCATCACCAGTTCCCTACCACGGTCAGCCTGCATGCGGCACGCCGGCAGCAACTGCTGGAGTTGGCGCGGCTGCATGATTTTTGCGTGATCGAAGAAGACTACGACCATGAGTACCACTTTGCCGGGCGCCCTTATCTGCCGCTGGCCAGCGACCGTTCGCAACGCCACGTGATCTACATCGGCTCGTTGTCCAAGTCGTTGGGCAGTACCTTCCGTTGCAGCTTTATCGTGGCGCCACCGAATGTGATCGAGGTGCTTGAGCGCACAGCGGTGCTGACCCTGGGGCAGGGCGATGCGGTGATGCAACGGATGTTGGCCGACCTGATCAATGACGGCGAACTGAAAAAGCACCTGCGCCGGGTGTCCACGGAGTATCGGCGGCGACGGGAAACCCTGTTGAGTTGCCTGCGCGATGCCTTTGGCGAGCAGATAGCGGTGCAGGAGCCGGAAGGCGGGTTGGCGCTTTGGGTGAAGTTTGCCGACACCCTCGACGTCGACCAGTTAGCGGCCAACGCGCTGGGGCTGGACCTGGTGGTGCGTGGCGGCGGCCAGTTTTCACCGTTTGGCCACCGCGAGAACGCCTTGCGGCTGGGGTTTGCCTCGTTGGATGTGGATGAAATCCGCCTTGCCACCCAGCGGCTGGCGCAGGCTGCAGCGCTATAGGCAACTTCACTCGCCCTCTGCTTGCCGCACCGTCCGAAACCCGACATGAGACGTCGCCAGGTACACCGTCTGCGGTTGCCGTGCGGAAGGCCGATAGCGCATGCACGCGTCCGCCGAGCACAGGTGTGACCCGCCTTTGATCACCGCCACTGGCGTGCCGGGTTGGGCAGGGTCGTAGCTGTCGTCCAGCGCCGGGCCTTGTGGGTCGAGTGCGGCATCGCGGGCCTGATCATGCCCAGGGCGATAGCCGCTGCGGGTCAACTCCCAGACATTGCCCCCCGCGTCGAACACGCCAAAGCCATTGGCCACGAAGCATCCGACGGGGGAGGTGCCCGTGAAACCATCAAGCGCTTGATTGTGATACGGGAACTGGCCCTGCCAGGTATTGGCCATGAGTTTGCCCGTGGGCTGCTCGGTAGCGCCCCAACTGAAATCCGCATCCTGCAGGCCACCGCGCATGGCGTATTCCAGCTGGGCCTCGGTGGGCAGTGTGCGGCCGGCCCATTGGGCGTAAGCCTGGGCATCGCGCAGGGTCACTTGCACGACCGGGTGGTTTGCCCGCTCACGCCAATGGCTATCGGGCCCCAGCGGGTGGCGCCAGCTCGCCCCGGCAACGAACTGCCAGCCCGGCCGTAATACCTCGGCACCCTGCTTGAACACCATCGCCCCTGGCACCCGCAGCGTGCCAGGTAGGTCAGGGGCCGCTTGCGCGTCGATGCCCTGTTCAGCCTGGGTCACGTAGCCGGTGGCCTGCACGAAGCGGGCGAACTGGGCATTGGTGACCGGGTGCACGTCGATCCAGAAGGCCGAAACCTTGGCCGGGTGCGGTGGGCCTTCTTCACTGTAAAAGCGGCTTGAGCCGAAGCTGAAGGTGCCACCGGGCAGCCGCACCATGCCGTCGCGCCCCGGCCCCTCGCGGGGCGCGGGTACACCGCTGTAACCGCTGCACAGCAGCGCCGGTGCAGGGGCTGCGGGCCATGCCGCATAGGCGGCGGCAAGCACGCCGAGGGCGAGTGCCGCGCCCCCGAGCAGCCGGGGTGTCATGGCTTGCTGACCAGCGCGGGGGAAACAGGCCGGCCCTCGGTCGTGATAACGATGTTGTTGCGCTGGGCGTAGCTTTTCCAGTCGCGCAGCAGTTCGGCCACCTGCTGGGGCTGTTGTGCGCCCAGGTCATGGTGCTCGCCTGGGTCCTTGCTCAAGTCGAACAAGCGCCACGCCGGTGCTGCGTCGGTGGTGTCGAACAGCAGTTTGAGGTTGCCTTTGCGCAGTGAGGCGTTCCCGTTGATTTCCCAGCCCATGGCCTCGTCGCGGGGGTGGATCTGCGTGTCCCGGCCTTCAAGGTAAGCCAGGGCCGAGGTGCCTTGCGGTGGCACGATGTCACGGTCGCGGTACTTGATGCCAGGCAGTGAAGCACCGGCCAGTTGCAGCAAGGTCGGCATGATGTCGCGCACGCTGGCCAGTTCTTCGCTGCGCCCGGGTTTTATCGTGGCCGGGTAGTGGACGAAGGCCGGTACGCGGATGCCACCCTGGTAGGTGGTCATCTTGTAGCGGCGGCTGGGCAGGGCGCTGACCTGGGCCCATGCCGAGCCGATCATCAGGAACGAATCAGGCCGGCCGTAGTTGTCCAGGCGGTTATCGAAATTGCGTTTGATCCATTCCGGATCGACGCGGTTGGCGTTTTCCGGGCCATTGTCAGACATGAACAACACCAGGGTGTTGTCCAGCTCGCCGGTTTCACGCAGGTGGTCCACCAGGCGGCCCACCTCGGCGTCCAGTGCCGCCACCATCGCGGCATACACCTCCATGGTGCGTGCTGACTGTTGCCGTTGCTCCGGGGTCAGCGACGCCCAGCTCGGCACACCTTCGAGTTGTGGCTCCATCGGGAAGTCCGCAGGCACCAGCCCGGCCTTGCGCTGGCGCTGCAGCCGCTCGCGCGCGATCTGTTCGTAGCCTTGGTCATAGCGGCCACGGTACTGCGCCAGGTACGCGTCGGGCGCTTGCAGCGGCCAGTGCGGTGCGGTGTAGGCGGCGAACGCGAAGAAGGGCTTTTGGCTTGCCTTGCCCTGGTCGATGACGTCGATCAGGCGGTCAGTGAACCAGCGGGTCGAGTAGAAGTCGTTGGGCAGTTCCACCGGCTCGCCGTTGTGGCGGAAGCTCCAGCTGTAGTTGGGCAGCAGGCCCATGTTGGTTTGCTTGAAGTGCGCCGCGCCGCCCTCCAGCAACACGTACGCCTGGTCGAAGCCGCGGTTTTGCGGCTGCTGCGCGGGCGTCATGCCCAGGTGCCACTTGCCGGCAATGTAGGTGCGATAACCGGCATCGCGCAACAACTCGGCGAGCGTGGCCACATTGGCGCCCAGCACCCCTTCATACCCCGGTTGCACCTCGCTGCCCGCCGGCAGGCGCCCACGCGACTCGGCCATCATGCCGACCCCGGACAGGTGCGGGTCGTTGCCGGACATCAGCATGGCGCGGGTGGGCGAGCAGCTGGGTGAGGCATGGAAGTCGAGCATCAGGCGCCCGTCGGCCAGCAGCTTGTCCAGGTGCGGGGTCGCAATCTCGCTGCCCAGCGCAGACAGGTCGGAAAACCCCAGGTCATCCGCGACCACGAGCAAAATGTTGGGTTGTTTAACGGTTGGCGCGGCGAACGCTTGGCTGGCGCCGAGCAGCAGCAGGCTGAAAGCGAGCAAGGGCTTGGAGGGGATCATGGGTTTCTCTTTATTATTGTGGGTTGGGTGCACTACATGATTTTTTTATTTAATTATATTGTCAAGGAATGAAGGCCGGCGACGACACTGGCTGAAACGCTTCTGTCCGGGCTCATTCAGGCAAACCGCCTAAATAGCGGGTTTAAAAACTGTTCGATCAGCGAACAGTGATCGCGCCTCGTTGTATGCGATAAGCGCTGACGGCTATTGACGCCATCATCGTTAAACAAAATAATCGTTAACAGAGTTATCCATTTTCACAACAACAAGAAAGGATATTCTGATGACGAAGCCGCTGACGGGGGCATGTCTGTCCCTGGCGCTGTTATCAATCGCCCAGCTTTCACAAGCGGCGAGCCCCCTGGAAGACAGCCGCCCAGGGCGGCCTGGCGCGCCGCGCTGGGTCGAGGATTACCGCTTTTTGGATGACCCAGGTAAAGCCCGCGATCCTTTCGATGGCCTGCGTTACCATCGCCTGTCCGAAAGCGCATGGCTGCAACTGGGCGCGGAAGCGCGCTATCGCGCCGATTCACTGGACAAACCCTTCTTCGGCCTGCGCGGGATCAAAGACGATTCCTACCTGATGCAGCGCCTGCAAGCCCACGCCGACCTGCACCTGTTCGACGACGCACTGCGTGCCTTTGTGCAAGTCGAGAACACTCGCGCGTTCGGCAAGGACCTGTACTCACCGAACGACGAAAGCCGCAACGAAGTGCGCCAGGCCTTTATCGACCTGAACCATGACATTGACGGCGGGCGCTACACGGCCCGTGTCGGCCGCCAGGAGATGGCGTTCGGCAACCAGGTGTTCGTCACGTACCGCGACTCCCCCAACATCCGCCAGACCTTCGACGGCCTGCGCGCCAGCCTCAACCTCAAGGACGGGCGCAAGCTCGATGCCTTTGCGGTACGGCCGGTGAAGACCGGCGAGGACAGCTGGGATGACGGCAGTAACAACGGGGTCAAGTTTTATGGCCTGTACGGCACCCTGCCGTTGACCCAGGCCTGGAACATCGACCTGTTCGCCTTTGGCCTGGAAACCGACGACCGCGCCCTGGCGGGTGAAACCGGTGATGAACAGCGCTACACGTTCGGCACCCGCCTGTTCGGCCGTTACCAGGCCCTGGACTGGAGTTGGGACTTGGCCGGCCAGAGTGGGCATTTGGGCAACGCCTCCATTCGTGCCTGGGCGGTGTCCAGCGACACCGGCTACACCTTCAACCACCCCTGGGCCCCACGCCTGGCCATGCGTCTGGACGCGGCCAGCGGTGACGGCGACCTGGGCGATGGCAAAGTCGGTACCTTCGACCCGTTGTACCCGCGCAACGGCGTGTACGGCGAGGCCAGCCTGACCACCTTGAGCAACATCCTCGTCATTGGCCCGACCTTTGGCTTTTCACCCTGGCGCACCCTGCGTTTCGAACCCGGTATCTTCGAGGTGTGGAAGCAGAACACCCATGACGGCGTATACATGCCCGGCATGAGCATCCTCGCCAACACCCGCGACACCGGCCGACACGTGGGCACCATCTACCGCGTCAACACCCGCTGGTTGGCGACGCCTAACCTGACGCTCGACCTGGACCTGAAGTACTACGACATCGGCGCCGCCATCCGCGATGCCGGGGGCGACGACGCCTCGCTGGTGTCGGTACGTGCGACCTTCAGGCTCTGACTCCTATTCGCATAACAACAAGAGGGCTGCACATGAGTGGTTCAATCGCACAATCGCACCGGCCGGTACTGACGATCGGCCTGTGTTTTCTCGTCGCGCTGCTCGAAGGGCTCGACCTGCAAGCCACCGGCATTGCCGCGCCCCACATGGCCAAGGAATTCGCCTTGACCCCCGCCATGCTGGGTTGGGTGTTCAGTGCCGGCTTACTCGGCCTGTTGCCAGGCGCCTTCGTCGGCGGCTGGCTGGCGGACCGCATGGGGCGTAAACGCATCCTGATCCTGGCCGTGTTGCTGTTCGGGGGGTTCTCGTTGGCCACCGCGCATGCCTGGGACTACCCATCGCTGCTGGTGGCGCGGCTGATGACCGGGCTGGGGCTGGGCGCGGCGCTGCCGATCCTTATCGCCATGGCCAGTGAGGCCGCCCATGAGCGCCTGCGCAGCACGGCGGTCAGCCTGACTTACTGCGGCGTGCCGCTAGGTGGCGCCATCGCTTCGGTGATTGGCATGGCGGGCCTGGGCGAGGGCTGGCGCACGGTGTTCTACGTGGGCGGTTTTGCGCCCATTGCGATTGCCTTTGTGCTGATGGTCTGGCTGCCGGAGTCCCAGGCGTTTCGCGCCCAGGCCGCCGCCAGCGGCACGCAGAACGGGCTGGCAGCGCAACTGTTCGGCCCCGGCCGTGCGAGCCGCACGCTGTTGCTGTGGCTGGCATGCTTCTTCACCCTGACCGTGCTGTACATGCTGCTGAACTGGCTGCCCTCGTTGCTGATCGGCCAGGGCTATTCGCGGCCGCAGGCCGGCGCGGTGCAAATCCTGTTCAACCTGGGCGGCGCGGCGGGGTCATTTTTGACCGGGCGCATGATGGACCGTGGGCACGCTGGGCGTGCGGTGTTGATCGCCTACGCCGGTATGCTCGCCTCCCTGGCGGGGCTGGGCCTGTCCACCACCTTCGGTTTGATCCTGTTGGCCGGTTTTACCGCCGGCTATTGCGCCATCGGCGGCCAGTTGGTGCTGTATGCACTGGCCCCCACGCTGTACCCGACACACGTGCGTGCCACGGGGGTGGGCGCGTCGGTGGCCGTGGGCCGGCTGGGGTCGATGGCCGGGCCCTTGGCGGCAGGGCAGATTCTCGCCGCTGGCGCCGGGGTAGGGGGCTTGTTGCTGGCGGCCTCGCCGGGCTTGGTGGTAGCGGCTGTGGCGGCGATGGCGCTGCTGGGGCGGCGTGCACCGCCCACCGAGGCTGCGGCTTCGCAAGGGGTGGCGCCATGAGCCTGCGTAAAGGGCTTATCGCCCTGTGCTTGAGCAGCTGCGCCGCACTTGCCCAGGCCGCGAGCTATGAACCGCCGCGGCTCAAGCTCGAGCCGCTGGCGCGCTTCAGCGTTGACCTGGTGGCACCGATCTGGGAATTGGGCGCCACCAGCGGACAAGGCAAACGGCGAATCATCCCCATCACGGGTGGGCATTTCGAGGGCCCCCGGCTCAAGGGCAACATCCTCAACAATGGCGCGGACTGGCAGGTGGTCACCCCCGAGGGCGTCGCGATCATCGACACCCGTTACCTGCTGCAGACCGACGACGGCGCGTTGATCTACCTGCGTACCGAGGGCTATCGCTTCGGCCCGCCCGAGGTGATGAAAAAAGTCGCCGCCGGCGAGGATGTCGACCCCAGCCTGTACCAGTTCCGCATCACGATGCACTTTGAAACCTCGGCCCCTCAGTACGCCTGGCTCAACCGCACGGTGGGCGTCGGCAGTGCCATGCGCCTGGGCAATGCCGTCGTCTACGACGCCTTCGAAGTTAAATAGATAATTTTGTTAATGGTTAATTGACTTAACTAAATGGCCGGGCTAATGTTCGGCCAACCACAACGAACAATCAGTACAAGAGGTGTGTGATGGGCCAATACGACAACCGCTGGCAGACCGTGAAAGTCACCGTCGAGCAAGGCATCGCCTGGGTCAGCTTCAACCGTCCTGAAAAGCGCAATGCCATGAGCCCTACGCTCAACCGTGAAATGCGCGATGTGCTGGAAACCGTCGAGCAGGACGCCGACGCCCGTGTGCTGGTATTGACCGGCGAAGGCAGCGCCTGGACCGCCGGCATGGACCTCAAGGAGTACTTCCGCGAGGTGGACGCCGGCCCGGAGATTCTTCAAGAGCGCATCCGCCGCGATGCCTCCGAATGGCAGTGGAAGCTGCTGCGCTTCTACAGCAAGCCAACCATCGCCATGGTCAACGGCTGGTGCTTCGGCGGCGGCTTCAGCCCGCTGGTCGCCTGCGACTTGGCCATCTGCGCCGATGAGGCCACCTTCGGCCTGTCTGAAATCAACTGGGGCATCCCACCGGGCAACCTGGTCAGCAAAGCCATGGCCGACACCGTGGGCCACCGTGAATCGCTGTACTACATCATGACCGGCAAGACCTTCGACGGGCAGAAAGCCGCGCAAATGGGCCTGGTCAACAAAAGCGTGCCGTTGGCGCAACTGCGTGATGAGGTGGTACTGCTGGCCCAGGACCTGCTGGACAAAAACCCGGTGGTACTGCGCGCCGCCAAAAACGGCTTCAAGCGCTGCCGCGAGTTGACCTGGGAGCAGAACGAAGACTACCTGTACGCCAAGCTCGACCAGGCGCAACTGCGTGACCCGGAGCACGGGCGTGCGCAGGGCTTGAAGCAGTTCCTTGACGACAAGAGCATCAAGCCTGGCCTGCAAGCCTACAAGCGCTGAGTGATCTTGACGTTCATTCCCGAATAATCAGAAAAGAGGAATGCCCGATGTTCGAGGTGCCATTGTTAATTGGCGGTAAGGCCCGTGCGGCGAGCGACGGCGGCACGTTCGAGCGTCGCCATCCTGTCAGCGGCGAGGTGGTGTCGGTGGTGGCTGCGGCCACCCTGGCCGACGCCGATGCGGCGGTCGAAGCAGCCCAGGCGGCGTTCCCCGCGTGGGCTGCGCTGGGGCCAGGCGAGCGCCGCGCGCGCTTGCTGAGGGCGGCCGATGCGCTGGACGCCCGGCGTGACGAATTCCTGGCCATGGCCGGGGAAACAGGGGCCAAGGCCAACTGGTACGGCTTCAACGTGATGCTGGCGGCCAACATCCTGCGCGAAGCAGCGTCGATGACCACCCAGATCCAGGGCAGCGTTATCCCCTCCGACGTGCCCGGCAGCTTTGCCATGGCCCTGCGTCAACCTTGCGGCGTGGTGCTGGGCATCGCGCCGTGGAATGCACCGGTGATTTTGGCCACACGGGCCATCGCCATGCCCTTGGCGTGCGGTAACACCGTGGTACTCAAGGCCTCCGAAGCCAGCCCGGCGGTGCATGGCCTGATCGGCCAGGTGTTGCAGGCGGCCGGTTTGGGGGATGGCGTGGTCAACGTGATCAGCAACGCCCCGCACGATGCGCCGGCGGTGGTCGAGCGGCTGATCGCGAACCCGGCGGTGCGCCGGGTGAACTTCACCGGGTCTACCCATGTAGGGCGCATCGTTGGGCAATTGGCGGCGCGTCACTTGAAGCCCGCGGTGCTCGAACTGGGCGGCAAGGCGCCGTTCTTGGTGCTGGCCGATGCCGACCTGGATGCCGCGGTCGATGCCGCAGCGTTTGGTGCCTACTTCAACCAGGGCCAGATCTGCATGTCCACCGAGCGGCTGATCGTCGACCAGGCCGTGGCCGATGTGTTCGTCGCCAAGCTCGGTGAAAAAGTCCGCAGCCTGCGCGCAGCGGACCCTGCGCAAACCGATGCGCCGCTGGGTTCATTGATCGATGCCGGGGCCGGTGAGCGCATACAGGCGCTGGTTGATGACGCCGTCAGCAAGGGCGCGACCCTGGTGGCGGGCGGTGAGCGCACGGGCAGCGTTATGCAGCCGGTGCTGCTCGACCAGGTCAACGCCGACATGAAGCTGTACCGCGAAGAGTCGTTCGGCCCCGTCGCGGTGGTGCTGCGCGCCAGCGGTGACGAAGCGCTGCTGGCCCTGGCCAACGACTCCGAGTTTGGCCTGAGCGCGGCGATTTTCAGCCGTGACACCCAGCGCGCCCTGGCCCTTGCCCAGCGCCTGGAGTCGGGCATCTGCCATATCAATGGCCCGACCGTGCATGACGAGGCGCAGATGCCTTTTGGCGGGGTCAAGGCCAGTGGTTACGGCAGCTTCGGCAGCACGGCGGCGATCGACGCCTTTACCCAGCTGCGCTGGGTCACCGTGCAGCAGGGCGCCCGGCACTACCCGATCTAACCCACGCACTCACAACAACAATAGCGAATGCACCTGGGGGCCTCTCGGCCCTCGGGCGCACTAAGGCAGAGGTAGCCTTCATGGTTTGCGAAACCCTCTCCGTTGCCCAGCGTGCGCCCTTGCGCGCCGTCAAGATCGGGCAGCCTCAGGTACAGGTGCGCCAGCAAGGCGACATCCTCTACCTCGACCCAGTGGAACCCCTTGCTGCTTACCCGGCACGGCTGATGGAGCGCTTGCTGCATTGGGCCGAACAGCGCGGCGAGCAAACGTTCGTTGCCCGCCGTGGTGCCGATGGCGAGTGGCAGCACATTACTTACGCTGCCATGTTGCAGCGTGTTCGATGCATCGCCACCTGGTTGCTGGATCAAGGCCTGAGCGCCGAACGCCCGCTGGTGATCCTCTCGGGCAATGACCTTGAGCATGTGCAACTGGCCTCGGCCGCACTGTATGCCGGCATCCCGTATTGCCCGGTATCGCCGGCCTATTCACTGCTGTCCCAAGATTTTGGCAAGCTGCGCCATATCGTCCAGACCCTGCAACCGGGCCTGGTGTTCGCGGCCGACGCAGCCTATGGCAGAGCCATTGATGCGGTGTTCGAGCCCTCGGTGACACTGGTGCTGGGCGAGGGCGAACTGCCAGGCCGGGCGAGCACGCCGTTCGCCGAACTGCTGGCCACCGCCGCACACCCTTGCGCCGACCAAGCGTTTGCCGCGTTGCGCCCACAAAGCCTGGCCAAGTTCCTGTTCACGTCCGGCTCCACCAAGCTGCCCAAGGCCGTGGTAACCACTCAAGGCATGCTCTGCGCCAACCAGCAGATGCTGTTGCAGACCTTTCCGGAATTCGCCGAAGTGCCGCCGGTGCTGGTCGACTGGCTGCCGTGGAACCACACCTTCGGCGGCAGCCATAATGTGGGCATCGTGCTGTACAACGGCGGCACGCTGTATATCGACGATGGCAAGCCGACGCCGCAAGGCTTTGCCCAGACGCTGCACAACCTCAAGGACATTTCCCCCACGGCGTACCTGACCGTGCCCAAGGGCTGGGAAGAACTGGTCAAGGCGCTGGAGCAGGACAGCAGCCTGTGCGAACGTTTTTTCCAACGCATGAAGCTGTTCTTTTTTGCCGGCGCCGGGTTGTCACAGGCCATCTGGGACCGGCTTGACGCGGTGGCCGTGGCCCATTGTGGCGAACGCATCCGCATGATGGCGGGGTTGGGCATGACCGAGACCTCGCCGTCGTGCACGTTCACCACGGGGCCGCTGTCGGTCGCCGGCTACATCGGCCTGCCGGCTCCGGGCTGCGAGGTCAAGCTGGTGCCGGTGGACGGCAAACTCGAAGCGAGGTTTCGCGGGCCGCATGTGATGCCGGGGTACTGGCGCTCATCCCAGCAAACCGAAGCGGCGTTCGACGACGAAGGGTTCTACCGCAGCGGTGATGCCGTGCGCCTGTGCGACCCCGACAACCCGCAGCTTGGGCTGATGTTCGACGGGCGTATTGCCGAGGACTTCAAGTTGTCCTCCGGGGTGTTCGTCAGCGTCGGGCCCATGCGCACCCAGGTGATCCTGCAGGGTGCCCCGTATGTGCTGGACGTCGTGGTACTGGGCCCGGACCGCGAGTGCCTGGGCTTGCTGATCTTCCCGCGGTTGCCGGAGTGCCGGCAGTTGGCCGGGCTTGGCGACCACGCCAGTGATGCCCAGGTGCTGGCATCGCCTGCCGTGCGGGACTGGCTGTCGAGCCTGTTGGCCAGCCTCAACCGAGGCGCCACGGGCAACGCCAGCTTTATCCAGTTCGCGGGCCTGGCCGACGAAGCGCCGTCCATCGACCGCGGCGAGATCACCGACAAAGGCTCGATCAACCAGCGTGCGGTTCTGCAACTGCGCCAGGGCCTGATCGACAGCCTGTACGCCGGGCAGGGGCCGTTACGTGTAGACGCGCAATGACGGCCCGGGGGCAATTCCGCGCGTTTGCGGCGACCGCGTTGCTCGATGGTATCCGCACGCCGTGGGTCGACCTCAATGGCGCATTCGGGTTGGTCTCGCCGACCGACCTGGGCATCAAGGCCGGCCGCGCAGTGTTGCAGCGCGCCGGGCTGGAGGGGCGCGACGTCGACAGCGTACTGGCCGGCTCCATGGCCCAGGCCGACTTCGACGCCTACATGCTGCCCCGGCATATCGGGCTGTACTGTGGCGTCGACCAGGCGGTGCCGGCGCTGATGGTGCAACGCATCTGCGCGACCGGTTTTGAACTGCTGCGCCAGGCGGGTGAGCAAATCCAGGCGGGGGAGGCGGGCACCGTACTGTGTGTGGCGGCCGAGTCGATGTCACGCAATCCGATCGTGGCCTACACCCACCGTGGCGGTTTTCGCTTGGGCGGCGAAGTCGGCTTCAAAGACTTTCTCTGGGAAGCCCTGTTCGACCCCGCTGTTGGCATCAGCATGATCCAGACCGCTGAGAACATCGCCCGGCACTGTCACATCCCCCGGGCGGCAGTAGACGCCTGGGCGGCCCAGAGCTTCGCGCGGGCCATGGCTGCGCGGGCGCGAGGGTGGTTTGCCGACGAGTGCGTCAGCGTTGGCAATGAAGTGTTCGAAGCGCCCGGCTTGCAGCCACGCGGCATTCGCCTGCCGCGTGGCGTTGAAGCCGTCTCCGAAGACAGCCACCCGCGTGCGACCGCGTTCGAGCGTTTGCAGCAACTGCCCACAATTTACCCGCAGGGGGTGCAAACCGCGGGCAATAGCTGTGCGGTGGTGGATGGCGCAGCGGCGGTGCTGATGTGTTCGGCAGACCAGCTGGCTGGGCGCACGCCTATGGCCTGGTTGCGGGCCAGCAGCGTGGTGGGCGTCGCGCCTGAGGTGATGGGGCTGGGGCCGGTGCCGGCCATTCGCTTGCTGCTGGAGCGTGCAGGCCTGGCGCTGGACGCCATCGCCTGCTTTGAAATCAACGAAGCCCAGGGCGCGCAGATTGTAGCGGTGCAGCAATCGCTGGGCATCGCGCCGGAGCGGCTGAATGCCTGTGGCGGCGCTATCGCCCTTGGCCACCCGCTGGCCGCAACCGGCCTGCGCCTGGTGATCAGCGTTGCGCGGCAATTGCGCGCCAGTGGCCAGCGCTATGGCGTGGTATCGGCCTGCGTCGGCGGTGGCCAGGGCATGGCCTTGCTGTTGGAAAACCCACTGGCCAAGACCTGAAAAGGAGGTTCACGTGTCTACCTATCGTGCTCCGCTGCAAGACATCCGTTTCGTGATCGATCACTGGCTGCAAGCGCCTGCGGCCTGGGCTGAATCCGAGCGATTCGCCGGCGTCGACAGCGCGCTGGCTCACCAACTGTTGGAGGAGGGCGCGCGCTTTGCAGAACACCAGTTGCTGCCGTTGAACATGAGTGGAGACCGCGAAGGCTGTAGCTTTCACGCCGGCAAAGTGACCACCCCGAAAGGTTTCCGCCAGGCCTACCAGCGTTACGTGGAGGGCGGCTGGCCAGGGTTGACCTGCGCAGTGGAGGACGGCGGCCAGGGCCTGCCGCTGCTGCTCGGGGCTGCGCTGCACGAAGTGATCTACGCCTGTAACCATGGCTGGGCCATGTACAGCGGCATCGCCCATGGCGCCTACGAGTGCCTGCGCACGTTTGGCTCTGCCGAGCTGCGCCAGGCCTGGCTGGGCAAGATCGTCAGCGGTGAATGCCTACCCACCATGTGCCTGACCGAACCCCAGGCAGGCAGCGATGTGGGGCTGCTACGCACGCAGGCGCGGGTGGCTGAAGCGGGGGCTTATCGGCTGACGGGCAACAAAGTGTTCATTTCGGGGGGCGAGCACGACCTCACTGACAATATCGTGCACCTGGTGCTGGCCCGGCTGCCCGATGCGCCTGCGGGCAGCCGCGGGCTGTCGTTGTTCCTGGTCCCCAAGTTGACTGAGCACGGCCAGCCCAACGGCGTTCATTGCACCGGCATCGAACACAAGATGGGCATTCACGCCAGCGCCACTTGCAGCCTCAGCTTCGACCAGGCTCAAGGCTGGCTCATCGGCGAGCCCCATTGCGGCTTGGCTGCGTTGTTCGTGATGATGAACAGTGCCCGTACCTACGTCGGGCTGCAGGGCTTGGCCCACGCCGAAAGCGCCGGGCAGCGTGCCATGGCCTATGCACAGGCGCGTGTGCAAATGCGTGCGGTGGTGCGCCCTGAAGGTGCTCAAGCTGCCGCAGCGGACCCGGTGGCCTTCCAACCGGCCGTGCGTCAGGTGTTGTGGCAGTCTCGGGCGCTGACCGAAGGCATGCGCGCCATCGGCTATTGGAGTGCCCATCTGCTCGACCTTGCCGAGCAGTCGCAAGGGGCGGCCCGTCACACCCTGGAGGCCCGCATCGGCTTGCTCACGCCCGTGGTCAAAGCCTTTTTCACCGAGCAAGGGTTCCAGCTGGCCAGTGACGCGTTGCAGGTGTTTGGCGGCTACGGCTACGTCACCGAATCGGGCATCGAGCAGACCGTGCGCGACAGCCGCGTGGCCATGATTTACGAGGGCACCAACGAGATTCAGGCCAACGACCTGCTCGTGCGCAAGGTGTTGGGCGACCGTGGCGAGGCGCTGGAAGCGCTGCTCGACCACGTGCTGGAAGATGCGGGCTTGGCGAGTGACGCCGAAGGCAGGCGTTGGGCGCAGCAGTTGCACGTCGCCAGTGAAGGATTACGCGCTTGGGTGCGTGGGCTTGTGCGGCATGATGACAGGGAATATGCCTACCGGGCAGCGGGTGACTTCCTGCAAGCGTTAGCGATGGTGTTGCTCGGCCATGCCTGGGCCCGAGCGGCACGCTTGGCGTTGATGCAAGTGGAGCAACCGTTCTACCGGCGCAAACGCCAAACGGCGGCGTACTTCTTTGACCACCTGTGGTTGCGTTTTGAGTACCGTTTGCAGTGCCTGCAAATGGCCGAACTACCGCTGCCGTTCGTGGATGACCTGTAAGCGGCATACGCATTTCGGTGTAGGAGCAGCCTTGTGCTGCGAAGAGTCCCGTGACCAAACCGGGAATCTTCAGGGCTGCTACCGGCCTCTTCGCAGCACAAGGCTGCTCCTACCCAGACCGCGCATGACCGGAGGGTGAGGCAGGGTGAGCGGGTTTCTCGGAGCTTTATAAGGAGCCCAGCTCATAGTCGATTCGCGTCAACCTATCATTTTTACCAGTAGACGATCATCACTATCCAGTGTGTCATTCAAGGGCGTGCGAAGCACACAGTGGAGTGCATTATCTCTTGAGAAATGGAGGTTAATAGATGCGTGTACATTGTGTAGGGTTGATAATGCTGGCGATGATCGGGCCTGTACAGGCATGGCCTGAGCTCAATAGATACGGTAAGGAAATAGAGAGAAAAGTTACATTGCGCTATCAAGCTTATGTAGAGTCCTGTCCGAATAATCGCCCGGCTTACGAATGTTCCGGTCTATTGATAAGAGGTGTGGGCGATCCGCGTGGAAAGCATTTTAACGCGTGGGATCCCCCCCGAAAGGGAGCGACGCACGATACCTCGTTTAGTTACGTGCGCATCGGTATATCCTTTGAACGGTTAGCGTATGAATACACCAATGGTTATATTGTGTCACCGCCAGGTCAAGAACAACCGGATCAATTGAAGTTGCAGCCAACCTGCGTCTATCCCGTTGATGGTGCCTCGGACAAACGCTCAGACAAAGGTTGTGGAGCGTATGAGGACAAGAAGGACAGCAGTGCGCCATGTGTGGTGTCGAGTGACATTGATAAAGATGCAAAGGCCTGGTTTGAGGCCCATTCACCCATTGAAGATAAGGCCTACGACAAGCGGTGCGCGTTCTCCCTTAAGGGGCCAGATGTAACGGAGGCGTTCATGACGGCACTGGCGGTCGTTGAGCGGGCGTCCGAAAAGACCACCGTGCCTAATGACTTCAAGGTGACCTCGTGGACGGCTGAAACAGCCGGAGCGCTTCCCGTTGAAGCTTTTTTCTATAATGTGAAGGATAGGGCAATTGGGCTGCCCATTGCACAATTTAATCAGTGCCGATTCAATCGCGTGACGGGGCGTAAAGTTCCTATTCTGCGTAGGATGATACTTCAGGTAAATCTCGAGCCCTTCGAGGACAGGATCCAAAAGGTTAACCCACTGTGGGCTGAAGTGTACCCAGCGCTTAAGAACATGGCCTTTGAACATGGCACGTTGAGGGCGGCAGTCAAAAGCATCGCGCCTAGGGCTGAAGGTTTAACGGCGTATAATTCCTTTTCTTACTATTCGGAAGATCAAGTAGATGATCAGCGCTGCAGCGAGGTGCTGAGTGCTGCAGCGGGTTGACGGTGTGCTGACGCTGTGAACGCAGTGGAGCTGCTCGTAAAAAGTTTAGGTGGTGACTGTTTCTTAGGTGGCGAAATCCTTCTTGTGCCAAAGGTGATAGCTTAATATGGACAATCAATCTGCAGAAAATACCCCGCGCTTCCTTCTTTTTAATAGTGCAGTAGGTAACGTGCGCTTGGAGTTTGCGAGCCAACAATCACTCGCCGTTGGCAGCGATGGGCCGCTCACCACGCTGTTTCAAGACGCTGAGCCTAAGGACATGCCAGATTACCTTGCTGCTGGCTACAGTGGCACGCTGGACCTTGCCAAGCGCCAATTCAGTGAAGCCTGCGCGCCCACCTTCAAGGGTACGAAGCAAACGGCCACCTCCCTGCACATCTACTCGGCGGCCGGCCAGTTGCTCAGCTTCGACGACATTACGGGTACTACCACAACGTTCACGTACGACACCAATCACCGCGTCGTCGGTTCAGCCAGTTCGGCATGCCAGACAACCAGCACCTACAGCGACGAAGGCCAACTCACTCAGGAAACTATCAAGGATGTCTGCAGCGGCGCCTTGATCACGGTGAGTTACGCCTATGACCCGTCAGGCAATGAAACTACGCGCACCTTCAGTGGCGATGGCTTTCCTACGCTGAGCCTTGAGCGAACGTTGCTTAGTGATGGGCGGCTGAAGCAGTCTGTGCTAAAGGTCGATGACAAGGAGTACCGCAGCGACCATTACACGTACGACAGCGATGAGCGTCTGCATAAATGGTACTGCACGGGCGAGAATGCGCCTGTCAGCAGCAGCAACAAAGCCTATACCGAGCAGATATTTACGTACGACACCGATGGCAACGTTGTGTCGCGCAGCCACAAGTCGAGCAAGGGGCCAGGTGTTTCTACTTACGGCTATGACCCAGACCGCCCAGGTGCACTGATCTCATCGAACGGCGACCCGCAAGTCAACGATCAACGCGGCCGCACCTTGAAACGCAGTAAGCGCAAGCTCGGTTATCACGCGAATGGACAGATCAAGTCATACAGCAGCCAGGCAGGGGGGGAGGGCGCGGATTACCAGTTTGCCTATGACATTCAGGGGCGGATCAGGGAAGTGGTGCTAGGTGAGCAGCGGGAGGTGTATCACTACCGGGAAGGGTCGATCTATGCCGTTCAACAACTGGGCGATCACTTTACCGGCAAGTCAGCGAAACGGCGGATGGTACTGCTCAATAACAGCCCCTCGTGCTTTTTGCAGCAAATCACAGAGGCCACTGATGACGTGTGGGACTCAACGACCTGCACGTTCGAACTGCGTGATGCTGCGGGCACCGTGTTCGCCAGCCTCAAGCACGGCCAATCTACCGCCCCGGTCTATTTCAGCTACCTGCCCTATGGGTTTCGTGTTCGCGACTTAGCATCAACCACCTGGCTGGGTTTTAAAGGCGAACCGCTTAACCCTTTGAGCTTTTACCACTTGGGCAATGGCGATCGTTTGTACGATGGGCAACTGCACCGCTATCAGGTGCCTGCGGGTGCAGGTTTGCTTGCTACTCAAAATGGCTCGCCGTACGTGTACTGCAACGGCGACCCGGTGAATGAGCCGAAGCAGGCGCCGACGAGCTAAAGTTGAACATCCACTCCGAGTGATCAAGCGACAGCGCGGTACAGGTGGCTGCGGCCCCAGCACTAAAGCACAGCTACTGTGTTGCCTGGTCTGGCCTCTTCGCGGGTTAACCCGCTCCCACAAAGTCATTTGGTCCTCAACGCTTACGCATATCAGTGTAGGAGCAGCCTTGTGCTGCGAAGAGGCCCGTGACCAAACCGGGAATCTTCAGGGCTGCTACCGGCCTCTTCGCAGCACAAGGCTGCTCCTACCCAGACCGCGCATGACCGCTGCGAAGAGGTCCAGCTGTGAAACTTCGGAGAGAAGAAATCAGATTTAACCCCTTCCTTGTAGGGCATTTCCCAAACATACTCCTGCCGCCTTTTTTCCGTTGCGGCTGTTCAGGCAGCGCTCTAGTCTCGGCGTGTCGTTGCACATCAACGACACGGCTTTGACAGGCCGCGACGGTAATCATGCATACGGTTCGTCCTTTATGGCAGCTGTACGTGTGGGCACGCTTGCGTGCGCCGGAGCTTCGTGATTCCGCCGGTCTGTCAACCCACGTACAGCTGCCACCCTTCTGTTTGACAGCAGGCGGGTGGTTGCCACTTAGAAGGAATCATAAGATGTTGAAGATAGTCCCCGATCCACCCCACAACCACCATTCCCTCGAAGACACCCTCATCCAGGCCGCGGACTACGCCCTGTGCGCACAGTCCGTGGCTAATCAGGCCATTCTCCTACAGCCCAAATCACCCGTGTCGATCTTGATGATGGCGACGATGCATGAGCTGGAGGCACTGCGTGTGCTGCTGGAGTCGGCGTTGATCCAGGTGCAGATGCCGGCGCATCAGCCACGGACTCAGCATTAAGCCACAGGTAATGAGTTGCCTGTACGGGCCTCTTCGCGGGGCAAGCCCGCTCCCACAGGTACACCGCAGGTCTCAAGGCCTGTGTATATCTGTGGGAGCGGGCTTGCCCCGCGAAGAGGCCCGTACAGGCGGTGAAATTTCAGGGAGACCGAACAATGACCACAGACGCCAACAAAGCCCCAACCACGGTCGGCAAGACCAAGTTCTACCAGGGCGAAAAAAAGACCCAGCCGCTGTTCTGCATCGAGCCCGGCATCCCTTGCCAAGACGCCCGTGAGCAAGCCTCAGAACTGATGGGCGTTGTGCGAGACCTGACCGTCGCCGGCGTAATGGACGACAACCCCCAGCTGATCTGGGCCTCTCATTATCTAAGCGCCTTGGCCAAGGCGCTGATGGATGATGCCGAACTGGGGATGCGTTAAGGCGCAGGCGTACAGGGCCTAATAGACCTTGCGCAGCAGGGCAAGCAACTGCCGCCGCTCGTCATCATCCAGATTGGCCGTAGCGGCACGGTCGCTTTCTTCAGCTACCCCATACAGCGTTTTCAGCAGCTTCTCACCCGCTTTGCTCAGGTACAGACCATAAGAGCGCTTGTCTGCCTTGCTGCGCACGCGCAGGGCCAGGCCCGCTTCTTCAAGCTTGTTGAGCAGCGGCACCACTTGGGGCGGCTCGATGTTCAACGCCTTGGCCAGCTCGGCCTGCGTAGGGCCTGGGTTTTGCGCGATGATGGCCAACGCAGAAAACTGTGCAGGCCGCAGGTCGTAGGGCGTCAGGCACTCGACAAGGTGCTGAAACACCTTCATCTGCACGCGGCGCAAGGCGTAGCCAACCAGATCATTCAGGTCGGTCGGCGCAGTGGCCTCGCTGCTGTCGGCGCCCGGTTGCAGTGCAGGGGATGTGTTCATGCGATCTCGTGTGTCAGCGACGGTAAGGGTAAAAAATGATTAAGAAGTATAACCGATGCTGACCCGATGCAAACAGCGCAGGGCAGGTGGCAGCCGCAACCGGCTGCCACCCCGCAGGCTCACTCCATGGCCTCCGCTACGCCTTGGTCTTCACCCAAGAAGCCGCCACTCTGGTGCTGCCAAAGCCGTGCATAGGTGCCGTTGCGGGCCAGCAGTTCGGCGTGGGTGCCTTGTTCGATGATCCGCCCTTCATCCATCACGATCAGCCGGTCCATGGCAGCGATTGTGGACAGCCGATGGGCGATGGCGATGACGGTCTTGCCGTGCATCATCTCATTAAGGCTTTCTTGGATGGCGACTTCGACCTCGGAGTCCAGCGCACTGGTCGCCTCGTCGAGCAGCAGGATCGGAGCGTTCTTGAGCATTACCCGGGCGATGGCAATGCGCTGACGTTGGCCACCGGACAGCTTGATGCCGCGCTCACCCACCAGCGTGTCGTAGCCGCTGTGGCCTTGGCGGTCGCTCAGCTGGTTGATGAACCCGTCAGCCTGGGCATTGGCGGCGGCCTCGCGGATTTGCGCGTCGCTCGCGTCGGGGCGGCCGTAGGCGATGTTGTCGCGAATCGAGCGGTGCAGCAGGGAGGTGTCTTGCGTGACCATGCCGATGGCGCTGCGCAGGCTGTCCTGGGTCACCTGGGCAATGTTTTGCCCATCGATGCGAATGGCGCCGTGGTCCACGTCGTAAAAGCGCAGCAGCAGGTTGATCAGCGTCGACTTGCCCGCACCGGACCGCCCCACCAGGCCGACTTTCTCACCGGCGCGAATGTTCAGGCTCAGGCCATCGAGCACCTGCCGCTCACCGTTGTAGTTGAAGCTGACATTGTCGAAGCTCACCGCGCCGCCCGACGTCACCAACACCCCGGCATTCGGCGCATCTTGCACCTTGGGGCCGCGGGTCAAGGTGGCCATGCCGTCCTGCACGGTGCCGATGTTCTCGAACAGTGAGGTCATCTGCCACATGATCCAGTGCGACATGCCGTTGATGCGCAAGGCCATGGCGGTAATCGCTGCCACCGCACCGGTGCCGACTTCGCCTTGGTGCCACAACCACAGGGCATAGCCGCCAGCGCCGATGATCAACCCGACCACCAAGGCCTGATTGACGATTTCGAACTGGCTGACCAGGCGCATCTGGCGAAAACCGGTCTGTTTGAAGTCCTCCATCGCTGCCCGCGCAAAGTGCGCTTCGCGTTTGGAATGCGAAAACAGCTTCACGGTGGTGATGTTGGTGTAGGCGTCCGAGATGCGCCCGGTCATTGATGAGCGCGCATGGGCCTGTTCCTGGCCGACTTTGCCCAGGCGCGGCACGAAGTACAGCAAGGCCAGCCCAAACAGCGCGACCCAAGCAATGAATGGCAGCATCAGCTTCAAGGCAAAACCGCCCGCCAGCGCGATGATGGCGATGAAGTACACGCCGATGCCGGGGGCGATTTCGATCAGGGTGAACAGCACTTCGCGCACGGCCAGTGCGGTCTGCATCACCTTGGTGGTGACACGGCCGGAAAACTCGTCAGAAAAGAAAGAAAGGCTTTGCCGCAGCATCAGCCGATGGAAGTCCCAGCGCAGCCGCAGCGGCAAATTGATCGCCAGTACCTGGTGCTGCACCATCGTGCGCAGCGCCACCAGCCCGATGCTGGTCAGCAATACGATGCCAATGCCCCACAGCACGCGGCTTTCCTGAGCCGCTTCAGCGCCGCCCGTTTGCCAGGTCGAGAGCAGGTCGACGACCTGGCCGAGAAAGGAAAACAGCCAGGCTTCGTAGATCGACACACCGGCGCTGAGCAGCGCCAGCGCCAGTACGTAACCACGCGCGCCGCGCGTGCAGGCCCACAGAAAACGCAGCAGGCCGACCGGTGGCGGCGGGGCCTCGTCGGGTGGGAAGGGGTCTAGCCGTCGTTCAAACACACGGAGCATGGTGGCCTCCTAAAAGGTCCAGTTGTACCCCGTGCTGGCGTCAGGCGCCAGACCGACATGCAAACCTTAACCCTAAGGAACCCTAGGCCAGCCTCCACCGTCGAAGCTGGCCGAGGTGTTCATGCTTCACGCTTGCGCCGCATTCATCCCGCCTGCAGCCAGGGCATTCTTTCTAACGGCCCGGTACAGCAGGCTGGACACCATGAACCCTGCAACGGCCAGGATACTCATCAAGGTGAAGACCCAGTTGTACCCCTGCTGGCCGGGGAAGTGGTCGAGGATCGCACCGTAGATGACGTAGGCAAACATGCCCGGCGCGTAACCGATCAGGCAGCCGATACCGAAGGCGGAACCGGTGATGTGCTGGGGAATACCGACTTCGCCCATCGGCGCCCAGAACACGCCGCGCATGGAGAACACGATCAGCGCAAAGGACAGGGTGGCGGCCATGCCGGCATAGATGAAGGTCGGGCTTTTCGGAATCAGCATGATCACCGCCATCAGCGGCAACAGTGCCAGAAAGGCCCACTTCAGGTAGCGGCTGGTGCTCTTGAACTGCTTGTCGGCAATGAACCCACCGGCAGGCCCGCCCAGAATCTTCAGGAAGTACTGGTTGATGATCCCATAGGCACCCACCAGCGCCACGGGCAAGCCGTACATCTCCTTGAGGTAGGGAATGAAGTAGGTCAGGCCGCAATAAACGATGTAGACCATGAACACATTCAGGCTGACCAGCCAGATACCCGGCACCTTGATCGCCTCCATCAGGTTGGCCAGGCCATTTTTCGGCTTGGCCAGCGACGGCGCGCTGTCGCCCTTGAGCAGGAACCAGGTGAGGGTGCCGGCCAGCAGGTCGATGACCGAGTAGAACAGGATCGCTGACTTCAAGCCGCTTTCGCCCGAGCCCATGGCCACGAACACCCCCAGTGCGGCAAACGCGACCAGCGTATCGACCACGCCGCGCCCGCCTTCGAGCAGGCCGAACAGGCGCCCTTGTTCCTGGTCGTTACCCAGGTTGCGGATGGCCTTGAGCAGCGATGGCCAGAACAGGCAGTCGGCACACACGGCCAGCAGGCTGAACACGATCAGCAAGCTGCTGAACGGCGGGAAGGTGGCCAGGTACACACCCAGGCAGCCGGTGCCGATCAGGCCTAGGGGGATCAGCCTGCGCGTCTCGAAGCGGTCGGCGAGCATGCCGCCGACCACGAACAGTGCGGTGGCGATGATCGCGTTGGCGCTAAGTAGCAGGCCGATTTCAGTGTGGCTCAGGCCCATGAATTCCTGCATGGGGACGTAGAAGGCATCCTTGAGGTTCGCCAGCTTGTAGACGGTACCGCCGCCAAGGACGAGGATCAGGAATCGGAGCCATTTGGCTTTGTTCTGGGCTGTCATTGTTGTTCTCCGCAGGTAGTCGGGTCGCCAGGTTCAAGCGTTGGCCAAGGTCAGCTCGGCCAGGGTGCGAAACTCGTTCAACAGGCCGCGCACGTAGGCCACCTGGTTGTTCGCCCAACGGTGTTCGTCAGCCAGCATGCGTTCCAGGGTGAAGCCGGCCGGCAGGGGGGTGTCGCTCATTTCCCGATACGCGATGAAGGGGTCGGCCGCTTCTTGCTGTTGGCGGAAGGCCGGGGCCACGTAGTGGTTTTCCTGCTCGAGGATGAAGGCGATCACCTGCGGGGCGGTGTCGCCCAGCATCAGTAGCTCGAACAGCATGCGGGCACTGGGCAGGTCGTCATCGGCGCTGCCTTGCAGCACGCCGTAATGGCCGAAGCCGTTGTGTTCGGCCACGATGCGCACACCCTTGAGGTGGCTTTGGCGGATGTGCGGCGCCAGGTTGCGCAGGGCCTGCAGGGGCTGTTCGCAGGCATTGATCATGTTGCCAAAGTCGAACAGGGCATGCAGGCGAGGGTGGTCGAGGCGCTTGAGCAACTGGGCGATCTCGTCGCTCTTGAGCTCTTCGTGTTGCTCGAAGTCAAAGTACAGGTCGTGGGCGTCGGCCTGCTGCGCCAGGTAGTGCAGGTCGCTCTCGATGATGTCCATGACCCGCGATAGTGGGCCCTCGTAACGCGAGTAGACGCGGATGTTGCGCACCCCCAGGGCCTTGGCGATGGCGATTACCTGGTCAACGTCTTTTTTCAGCGTGCTGCTGATTTCCACATGCACGTCCAGCCCCAGCGCCTTGGCCTTGTCGGCAAATGCCTGAAGCTGGGCGGGTGTCATCTGGCTCAGGCTGTTCTGCTCGCCGTCGAGCACGTGCAGGCTCAGGCCTTGCAACTCATGGCGATAGGCGAAGTCGAGCAGGTCGGCGGGGGTGACCCGGCCGTGGGTGAGGTTGGTCAGCAGCGGGTAGGCGTGGGCAAACAGGCGCAGTTGCCCGAGGCGTTCGAGCAAGCGCTGGGCCAGTGCCTGCGTCAGCACGGGGGCTGGCGCCTGTTCCACCACGTTGTGGCTCAGCAAGGCGTTGAAACGTTCCTGGATCTTATTGTTCATTAGCGTCGTTCCTGGTTCAGACGCCGGGGTCTACCGGCGCAACCTTTATCGCGCCAGTGAGGAACGTTCGATAGATCCATTATCCGCCAATCGATAGGACCACTTGCCTGGCCTCAGGTGTTTGCGGGCAGGTACCCCAGTGTGCGCAAGGCCTGGGCCAGTGCCTGGACGCGTGCTGCGGCCTGGTTTTCCGGCGTGCCGGCAAAGCCGATCAGCAGCGCAGGCGGTTGCGCATGCTGGATGCTGTAGTCGCTCAAGGGGTAGGTGTGGATGCCGTGCTCAGCCAGTTGCCGGGCGATGTCGGCATCGTTGAGCTCAGGGGGCAGCCAGGCGATCAGGTGCATGCCCGCATCGGCCGGGGTGAGGGTGAAGAAGCCGCCCATGTGCTGTTCGAGCTGTGCGATCAAGGCCTGCTGGCGTGCCTTGTACAACGCGCGCATGCGGCGGATGTGGCCAATGAAATGGCCTTGCGCCATGAAGTCAGCGGTGGTGGCCTGCAGCAGCGTGGGCGGGCTGCGGTCCATGACCGCACGCAGGGTGCAGAAGGGTTCGACCAGCGCCGGCGGCAGGATCACGTAGCCCAGCCGGAGTGACGGAAACAGCACTTTGCTGAAGGTGCCGACATAGATCACCCGGGCCATCTGGTCCAGGGCATACAGGGCGGGCAGCAGACGGCCACTGTAGCGGAACTCGCTGTCGCAATCGTCTTCGATGATCCAGCTTTGTTGTTGCGCGGCCCAGTCGATCAAGGCCTGGCGCCGCGCGTAACTCAAGGTGACGCCTAATGGGTGCTGGCGCGAGGGGGTGCAGAACACCAACCGGGCCTCAGGGCATTCGCGCAGGCCTTGCTCCACGTCGATCCCGTGTTCATCGACACGCAACGCGGTCACCCGCGCCCCTTGCGCCTGCAAGGCAATGCGCGCGGCGATGTGCCCCGGGTCTTCCATCCATACACTGTCCTGGGGGTTGAGCAGCAACATGCCCAGCAAGTTGAACGCTTGCTGCGCGCCAGACACGATCACCACCTGCCCGGCATCGCAGTCGATGCCACGGGCATCGAACACATACTCGGCAATGGCGCTGCGCAAGGCCTGCAAACCTTGCAGCTCACCGTAGCCCAGCATCGCCTTGGTGGGCTTCAGCAGGTGCTGGTTCATCAGCCGCCGCCATATCGCCTGGGGGAAGGCTTCGTAGGTGCTGTGGCTGGGCAGGAACGAGGTCGGGGTGGCCGGGTCCCAGTCGGTGTACGAGACGCCGCGAAAATGATCGCTGCGCAGCGACAGCATCGACTGGCTCAGGTCGGACAGGCGCGGCGGCGGCTGGGGCTGCTCGGGCTCGCTGCCGCGGCTTTCCCATTCCGTGCCGACATAGGTGCCGGCGCCGGTGCGCGAGGCCAGGAAGCCTTCGGCAATCAGCTGATCGAACGCATTGAGAATGGTGATCCGCGACAACCCCAACTCGTTGCTCAAGGTGCGGGTCGAGGGCAGGCGCACGCCACCTTGGATCCTGCCATTGAGTATCTGCTTGCGAATCTGCAGGTACAGCTGGCGGTACAAGGGGATGGCACTGGCACGGTCCAGCTCGATGGCCGACAGCAGCAAACCTGCGGCGGTTTTCATGACATGCTCGTCTGCGCAAAAAGGATTGGGCCCGAAACCGTCAGGCCACCAGAGGCCAAGGGTATCGGGCGCCTCGCGATAAGTCATCCGCAGGATGCGCGCAAACGCCGCCACAGGGTGCTGCGGCTGACACCCAGGCAACGCGCAGCCTGGTCCATGTTGCCGTCGCAGCTGTCCAGCATGCGCCGGGCGTGCGCCGCCTCGGCGGCCTTGCCCAGGCTGCGCAGGTTGTCGCTAGCGGGCAGCGGCTGGGCGGGGGCCTGCACATGCTCGAAAAATTCCGGGAAGAGCGTGGCCAGGCCGATGCCATCGGCGCCCACCAAGGCCTGGGCACACAGCGCGGCGCGCTCGGCGATGTTGTCGAGCTCGCGGATGTTCCCTGGCCAGCGGTGGCGCAGCAGCAGGGGCAGCAGGGGTTGCAATTGCGGTGTGGCGAGCGGTGTTGCACCGTGCCGTGCGAGCAGCGCCTCGAACAGGGGCAGGATGTCTTGGAGCCGATCGCGCAGGGGCGGCACGGCAAGGCGCAGGATGTTCAGGCGGTAGAACAGGTCGGCGCGAAACTGCCGGTTGGCGATGCGTGCTGGCAAGTCGCAATGGGTGGCGGCAATCACGCGGATGTCCACCGGTGTCGGCGCGCAGCCACCCAGGCGCAGCACCTCGCGCTCCTGCAACACACGCAGTAAACGGGTTTGCAGCGGCGCGGGCATGTCGCCGACTTCGTCGAGGAACAATGTGCCACCGTGCGCCAGCTCGATCAGGCCGGGTTTGCCCCCCTTGCGCGAGCCGGTGAACGCGCCGTCTTCAAAGCCAAACAGCTCGCTCTCGAGCAGCGACTCCGGCAGGGCCGCGCAGTTGATCGCCACGAACGGCCCCTGCTGGCGGGCGCTGGCGTGGTGCAGGCTTTGTGCGAGCAACTCCTTGCCCGTGCCGCTTTCACCGGTGATCAGTACCGTCGCGTCGGTCGCGGCGTAGCGCTGCGCCAGCTGCACGGTCGCGCGGAACGCCGGGGCATCACCCAGCAACTGATCGAAACGATAGCGCGTCATGAACGGCTGCGCGGCAGGCGGCTTGCGGCTGCGCCGGGGCTGTACGCGCAGGTTGTCGAACGCATGGCGCAGGCTGTCGCTGTCGAGGGCCAGCACCCCCTGAGCACCGGCCGCGTCGGCCAGCTGGCACACCGTCGGTGACCCGATGATGACCTGGACACCGTCTGCGACCAGCTGCGCGACCTGCGCCCGGGCCTGTTCCAGGCGGGTGTAGGTGTGCTCGTGGACCTTGAGGTTGAGCAACGCTTGCATCGCCGCCAGCCCGGGGTGGGGCTGGCCAAAGCTGAGCACGCCGACGCGCCGGGTGCGCGTGTGGGCCAGGGCGAGGGCGCGGATCAGGTCGTGCTCGCCCAGGTGCAGGGCCTGCACCGAGGTCGACAAGTGCTGGCGCAAGTAGTCGGCGGCGGCCCCGGAACACAGGATGACGTCGGCCTGCTGGCGCCTCTCCAGCTCGCGCGCCAGCGGCAGCAGCTTGCCGAGGGTGGTTTCAATCACCTCGACATGGGCCTGCTGCCGGTAGTCGGCGCTGACCTGCTCGATCAGCCGGGCCATGGGGCTGGGTGCTCCAGGGCAGCGCAAGTGGGTGACCAGCGCGACCACGCGGGGCCGGTAAGCGGCGGTGGGCATGCAGGCTCCTTGTTACAACGGGTTGACCAAGTGCCCGCCATCCACGGCGAGGACGCTGCCGGTCATGAACGCACCGGCGTCACTGGCCAGCAACAGCAAGGGGCCGTCGAGCTCGCTCAATTGGCCCAGGCGGCGCATCGGCACGTGGTCTTTGATGTAACCCTGGCCGGCCTCGCTGTCGAAGTAGGCCTCGTTCATCTCGGTCTTGAAGTAACCGGGGGCGATGGCATTGACGCGGATCCGGTAGCGGGCCAGCTCCAGCGCCATGGCCTTGGTCAACTGCACCACACCGGCCTTGGCCGTGCAGTAGTGGCTCAGCCCGGCCCCTACGCGCAGGCCCAGGATCGAGGCGATGTTGACGATGCTCCCGGCGCGGCCGGCCTTGACCAGGCGCTGGCCAGCGCATTGGGCGACATGGAACACGCCATCGAGGTTGGTCGAGAGCATGCGCTGCCAGTCCTGCCCGCTCAGTTCGAGAAAGCGCCCAGGGTCGCCGATGCCGGCGTTGTTGATGACCACATCGACCACACCGAAGCGGGCCTCGGCCTGGTCGAAGGCCTGTTCGACACTGTCGCGTTGAGTGACGTCGAGCGCCACGGCCAACGCTTCGCCGCCTTGGTTTTCAAGTTGCTCGACCAGCGCCTGCAAGCGCTCGACCCGCCGCGCCGCCAGCACCACACGGGCGCCAGCGGCCTGGGCCAAGCGTGCGAAGTGGGCACCCAGGCCGCTGGAGGCGCCGGTTACCAAAACGGTCTTGCCGGCCAGGGAAAAAGGGGTTGCTAGCATGGAGCGATCCTCATCTTTTAGTGAGTGGGCAGGGGCGGTGTGGGAGCCCTTGCGGTCCGGTTGTGTTCACAGCACTTCAAACAGGCCCGCCGCCCCCATGCCACCGCCCACGCACATGGTCACCACCACATACCGCACCCGGCGCCGTTTACCTTCGAGCAGCGCATGCCCGACCATCCGCGCGCCGCTCATGCCATAGGGGTGGCCAATGGCGATGGCGCCACCGTTGACGTTCAGGCGCTCAGGGTCGATGCCCAAGGTGTCGCGGCAATACAACACCTGGCAGGCGAAGGCTTCGTTCAGCTCCCACAGGCCGATATCGTCGACGTTCAGCCCATGCTGCCTGAGCAGGCGCGGCACCGCGTACACCGGGCCGATGCCCATCTCTTCCGGCGCCAGGCCGGCCACGGCGATGCCCCGGTACAGGCCCAGCGGCCTGAGGTTGCGCTGCTCGGCCAGGCGCGCGTCCATCAGCACGCAGGCGCTGGCGCCGTCGGACAGCTGGCTGGCGTTGCCGGCGGTGATGCAGCCACCGTCGAGCACCGGCTGCAAGCGCGCCAGGTCGTCCAGGCGGGTCTGCGGGCGGTTGCCCTCGTCCTGCGCCAGGGTTACCTGGCGGTAGCTGATCTCGCCGGTGTGCTTGTCCTTGACCCTTTGCTGCGCAGTCACCGGCACGATCTCGGCCTCGAACAACCCAGCCTGCTGGGCGGCGGCAGTGCGCAGCTGCGATTGCAGCGCATAGGCATCTTGCGCGTCACGGCTGATGCCGTAGCGCCGGGCGACGTGCTCGGCGGTGTGCAGCATCGGCATGTAGGCGTGCGGCACCTGCTGGATAACCGCGTCGTCCTGCTCGCCCAGCGCCCATTCGAGGTTGCGCACTTGTACCGCGCTGATGTTTTCGTGGCCGGCGCCAACGGTGACGTGCATGCCATCGACGATGATCTGCTTGGCGGCGGTGGCGATCGCCATCAGCCCTGAGGCGCACTGGCGGTCGAGGGTCTGGCCGCTGACCGACACGGGCAGCCCGGCCGCCAGCGCGCTCATGCGGCCCAGGTTCCAGCCGGCGGTGCCAGCGGGCATGGCGGTGCCCATCACCAGGTCTTCGATTTCGTCGGCAGCGATGCCGGCCCGTGCAACGGCCGCCTGGATGGCATGGGCGGCCAGGCTGGGCGAGCGCAGGTTGTTGAGGGTACCGCGAAAGGCCTTGCCGATCGGGGTGCGGGCGGTAGAGAGAATGACGGCGTCTTTCATGAACGGGGTTCCTTGATGGCCAGAAGAGGGCAGCTCAACGGTGTTGCGCGCGCAACTTGCCGGTGCTGCTCGCCAGGCGCCGCAGCAAGGGGGCTGGCTGCAACCACAGGTGGCCGTAGGCACCCAGGCGATCGCGCAGTTGCTCGATGCCAGCCAGCACGGTATCCAGGCCGATGTCGCGGGCGTAATGCAGCGGCCCACCACGCCAACCCGGGAAGCCGTAGCCGTTGACCCACACCAGGTCGATGTCACCACTGCGCAGGGCGATGCCTTCGTCGAGCAATTGCAGGCCTTCGTTGATCAGCATGAACAGGCAGCGGTCGTGGATTTCCGCGTCGCTGATGGTGCGCCGGGTGATGCCCAGCTTGGCGGCCAGTTGCGCCGCGAGCTGCACCACCTCGGGGTCTTCGATGCGTTCGCGGCCCTCGTAGCGGTAGAAGCCGCGCCCGCTTTTCTGCCCGTGGCGGCCCAGCGTGTAGAGTTCGTCGGCCAGGCGGAAGTAGCTCGGGTCGTGGGCGATCTCGCTGCGCCGCGCCTGGCGCACCAGGTAACCGACGTCGATGCCGGCCAGGTCGTACATGGCGAAGACGCCCATGGCCAGGCCGAGGTCGGTCAGCACCTTGTCCACCTGGGCCGGCGAGGCGCCTTCGAGGACCAGGCGGTGGGCCTCGCGGGCATAAGGTTCGAGCATGCGGTTGCCGATGAAGCCGAAGCACACGCCAGACACCACCGGCAGTTTGCCGATGCGCTTGGCGATTTTCAGCGTGGTGGCCAGCACGTCTGGCGCCGTGGCGCGGCCGCGCACCACTTCGAGCAGGCGCATGACATGGGCCGGGCTGAAGAAGTGCAGGCCGACCACGTCCTGCGGGCGGCGGGTGCAGGCGGCGATGCGGTCGACATCCAGGGTCGAGGTGTTGCTGGCCAGGATCGCGCCGGGCTTGCACACCCGGTCGAGGGTGCGGAACACCGACTGTTTGATCGACAGGTCTTCGAACACCGCTTCGATCACCAGGTCAGCGTCAGCCAGGTCGGCGTAGTCGAGGGTGCCTTGCAGCAGGCTCATGCGCTGTTCGAGTTGCTCGGCGGTGAGCTTGCCGCGCTTGATGGCGCTTTCGTAGTGTTTGCGGATCTGCGCCAAGCCGCGGTCCAGGGCCTCGGGCTTGAGCTCCAGCAAGCGCACGGGGAGGCCGGCGTTGATGAAGTTCATGGCGATGCCGGCGCCCATGGTGCCGGCGCCGATCACGGCAACCTGGGCGATGTGGCGCAGCGCGGTGGCCGCGTCGATACCGGGAATGCGCAGCGCCTCGCGCTCAGCAAAAAACAGATGACGCAGTGCAGTGGCCTGGGGGTCTTGCAGCGCTTCGCGGAACAGCGCCTGTTCGCGGGCCAGGCCTTCGGCCAACGGCAGTTCGCAGGCCGCGCGCACGGCCGCCAGTACCCGCAGTGGCGCCCGTTGGCCAGGTTTGCGGGCAGCCAGCTGGGCCTCGTGCGTGGCGAACAGGCCCTCGGCTGGGAGCGCGGGTGTAACCCTTGGCGGGGCGGGGTGGGCGAGCTGCTCGTGGGCAAAGGCGCAGGCTTGGTCGAGCAGGTCCTGGCCGGGTTCGACCAGGCGGTCTACCAGCCCCAGTGCCAGGCCTTGGCGGGCATCGATCGGTTCGCCGCCGAGCATCAGCTCGAGCGCGGGCGCCACGCCGATCAGCCGTGGCAGGCGCTGGGTACCGCCGGCACCGGGCAGCAGGCCCAGGCGTACTTCCGGCAGGCCCAGGCGGGCAGCGGCGCTGGCAACGCGATGGCTGCAGGCCAGGGCCAGTTCCAGCCCGCCGCCCAGCGTCACGCCATCGATGGCGGCGATCAGTGGCTTGGCAAGGGAGGTCAGCGTTTCTAGCAATTCGGGCAGGGCGGGTGCCTGCCAGGTGCGTGGGCTGCCGAACTCGCTGATGTCGGCGCCGGCACTGAACGGCAGTGAGCGCCCATGCAGGATGACTGCCTTTACCTCAGGGTCGCTGGCGGCCTGGGTGCAGGCCTGTAGCAGTGCCTGGCGCAGGTCGTGGCCCAGGGCATTGACGGGGGCGTGGCACAGGCCGATCAAGGCCAGTTGGTTATCGCGGCGATAGTCGATCAGCGGCATGGGAACCTTCCTGTTGGTGTCCTGAAAAAAACGAGGCGGCGGCCCGGAGCGTTGGCCACCGCCGAAAAACCCGCTGCCCTGGGGGACTCGGCAGCGGAGCCTGCCAGGCAGGGTCAGCGGGCGAAGGCGGCGTCGCTGATGTTCATCAGGTTGTCACTGCCCGTGCGGATCAGCGTCTCGTGCAGGCTGGCCCGCGGCAGCAGGCGCTGCAGGTAGAAACGCGCGGTTTCGCGCTTGCCTTGGTAGAACGCGACGTCGTCGCTGCCGGCCGCCAGTGCCTGTTCAGCGACGCAGGCGGCGCGCAGCCACAGGTAGCCGATCAGGGTGTAGCCGCAGAGCATCAGGTAGTCGAAGGCGCTGGCGCCGATCAGGTTGGCGTCGGTGCTGCTGGCGTCGCGCAGCCATTCGCTGACGTCGCGCCAGGCGCTGACGCGCTGTTGCAAGGCCTGGGCGAGGTCGGCCGAGGCCGAGGTTTTTTGAATGAATACTTCGATTTCGCCGAGCAGTTCGTCCAGGGCCTCACCGCCATCGGCCAGCACTTTGCGGGTCAGCAGGTCGATACCCTGGATGGTGTTGGTGCCTTCGTAAATCGCGGTGATGCGTACATCGCGGGCGATCTGCTCCATGCCCCATTCGCGGATGAAACCGTGGCCGCCGAAGACCTGGATGCCCAACTGCGCAGCTTCGTTGCCGGTTTCGGTCAAAAAGCCCTTGGCAATTGGCGTGAGCAAGGCCAGCCGGCGTGCGGCGGCCTGGCGCACACCTGGGGTGGCGCCGTGGTGCAGCAGGTCGACGCCCTTGGCGCAGGTGTAGGCGAGCATGCGACCGCCTTCGGCATAGGCCTTTTGGGTCAGCAGCATGCGCCGGACATCGGCATGGCCGATGATCGGGTCGGCGGGCTGGTCGGCGCGCAGGCGCGGTGTGGCACGCATCTGCACGCGGTCGCGGGCATAGGCCAAGGCGCCCTGGAACGAGGCTTCGGCGTGGGCCTGAGCCTGCTGTGAAACTGCCAGGCGCGATTCGTTGATGTAGGTGAACATGGCGTTCAGGCCACGGTTGGCTTCGCCCAGCAGGTAGCCTGTGGCGCCGTCGAAGTTGAGCACGCAGGTGGCGTTGCCGTGGATGCCCATCTTGTGTTCGATAGACCCGCAGCTGACGCCGTTGGGGGCGCCCAGGCTGCCTTCGGCATCGACCTGGACCTTTGGCACGGCAAACAGCGAAATGCCCTTGACCCCGGCCGGTGCGCCTTCGATGCGTGCGAGTACCAGGTGCACGATGTTTTCCGTCAGGTCGTGCTCACCGGCCGAGATGAAGATCTTGCTGCCGTTGATGCGGTAGCTGCCGTCGGCCTGGGGCCGGGCGCTGGTACGCAGCAGGCCGAGGTCCGAGCCGCAATGGGCCTCGGTCAGGCACATGGTGCCGCTCCAGCGGCCGGCGATCATTGGCGGCAGAAAACGCTGGCGCAGGGCCTCGTCGGCATGCTCGCTGAGGGTGCTGATGGCGCCGCCGGTGAGGTTGCCGTACATGCCCCAGGCGTGGTTGGCGCTGCAGATCATCTCGTGGTTGACGAAGCCCAGCGAGGGCGGCAAACCCTGGCCGCCGTAGGCTGGGTCTTTGTCCAGGCCCAGCCAGCCGTTGGCGGCGAAGCGCTTGAAGGCCTCGGCGAAGCCCGGCGGGGTACTGACCTTGCCATCCTGCCATTGGCACCCGTGCTGGTCGCCCACGGCGTTGAGCGGTGCCAGTTCCTGCTCGGCGAACTTGGCGCCTTCCTCGACGATGGCGGCGAAGGTGTCCGCGTCGGGGGCTTCGCAGCCAGACAGTTGTTGATAGTGGCCGCTCAGGTCGAGCAGCTCCTGGGCAACGAAGGTGATATCGCGCAACGGGGCGGTGTAGCTGGGCATGCCGGACTCCTGGCTGGGTGGATTCGGCATGTTGTAGCAGGCAGGCCCCGCGCGGCGCGTCCACCCCCCCGGTGGAATGGGGGGTGGAATCGGCGTGGCGTGCGGGTGGAGATCAGTTCAGCAATTGCAATTCGCGCGCTGAGCACAAGGCGCTGTCGCGGTCGGCCACGTCGAGTTTGCGGAACAGGTTGTTGATGTGGGTCTTGACCGTGCTCAGGCTGATGAACATCGCCTCGGCAATCTGCCCGTTGCTCTGCCCGCGTGCCATGCGTTGCAGCACCTCCAGTTCACGACGCGACAGCGGCACGATCAACGCGCTGTCGGTGCTGTCTCGCCCTGCCAGCAGGGGGCGGAACAGGGCATTGAGGCGCTCGCGTGACGGTGGCGGGGCCGCCAGGGCCAGGCGCTCGCGAACCTGTGGCAGCAGCAATGTGCGCAAGGGTTCAAGGCACGCTTCGCCTTCGTATTGCAACAGTTGCCCGAAGCCGTATTCACACGCCAGTTGCAAGGCCTGTTCGAGGCTGTGCAGGGCCTGGTCGTGGGCGCCCCGGTCCTGGTGCAGGGCTGCGTCGAGCAACAGGGTGTCGAGCAAGAGGCGGCGGTTGGTGTTCGCTTCGGCCTGGGTGTGCAGTGTCGCCTGGATCTGCCGCGCCTTGTCGCGCTGCCCCAGGTGGCGCTGCACCCAGGCATAGGCCAGCCACTCTTCAGGCAGCAACTGCTGGTCATACTGGCGGCTGCACCAGTGCCACTGGTCAAGCCAGCCGGGCAGGTAGTCGGTGTCGTTGTCACGCAGCGCCAGGCGCGCCAGCCAGGCCCCGGCCTGGCGGTACAGGGTGAACAGGCGGAACTGCAAGGCCAGCCGGCGCACTTCTTGCCAGCGCGCCTTGGCCTGGGCGGTCTCGCCCAGCGCCCAGTGCAGGCAGGCCTGGTGGTGGAACACCCAGGGCAGCGCGGCGCTGTGCGGGAAGCCCAGCGCCAGTACTTCTGCCTGGGCCAGGGCGTGGCGCGCCTGGCTCAGCTGGTTGGCTTGCAGCAGGGCCAGGCCTTTGCCCAAGTGGCGGAACAGCTCATAGAAACGCCCCGAACTGCCGGCAGCGGGCTGCTCGGCCATGCCTTGCAGGCGTTCCCAGGCCGCTTCGCTGGCGCCTTGGGCCAGTTCGATCTGGCCCAGCAGCAGTTGCAGCAAGTTGGTATAGCCGCTCAGCCCGAAGCCTTGCAGTTCGACCAGGGCGCGGCTGGCTTCGGCGTGGGCCGGTTGCAGTTCACCCAAGGCCGCCAGGCAGTTGGCCCGGTCGAAATACAGCACCGAGCGCGCGGCGTTATGCTGCCCAAATTGCTGCAATGCACGCGCAGCCAAGGCCAAGCCGTGCGCCAAGTTGCCGCCCAGGTAGGCCAGGCGGCTACGCAGGAACATCACCGTCTGCTGCACCCGCTCGGGGTGGCGCGGCACAGCGTGGCGGCGCTGCAGGGCATACAGCTGGTGCAGGCACTGGCAGGCCTGGGCGATGTCGTTGGTGACCATCACCGTGGAGGCTTCGGTCACGGCCAGGGTGAAGCTGTCGTTGCCGGCATGGCCGGCCACCTCGTCGAGCACATCGACCAGGGTGTTGACCTTACCTTCGCGCAACAGCTCGAAGCCATGCCGGTCGACGATGCCGAGCACGGCGTCCAGGTCCCTGGCCCGGCCGAACTGGTAGATCGCCTCGGTGAAGCGGCGCTGCGCCAGCAGCCAGTTCGCGGCTTGGCGGTGCAGTTGCCGCAGGCGCTGCGGGTCGCGTTGTTCGAGGCGTTGGTAAAGGCTGTTGCGCAGGGCAGGGTGGTAGCGGTATTCGGCGTGGCTGGCCTGGGGCATTTCGATGATCAGGTCCAGCCGCTGCAATTGGCGCAGCGCCGCCGTCACATCGGTATCGGTGGCCAATTCACCCGCCAGCCCCGCATCGAACACCTGGGCCACGGCGGTGTGTTCAAGAAAGCCGCGCAAGGCGGTGGGCAAGCGCTGCAGGCGTTCTTCTTCCAGAAACTGCCGGGCATGGGCGTAGGCCTGACGCGTGATCGGGCGCAGGTCGCCGGGCGGCTGGCCGGTGCTCTGCAGCGCTTCGCGGTAGGCCTCGAACCAGAACAGCACGCCGCTGGGCCAGCCCTCGCTGCCGGCGCGCAGTTGGTACAGCGCGTCGCTGCCCAGGCGGACGTCACGGGCCAGTGCCAGCTGGCCGGTCTCTTCGCTGTCCAGGGCCAGTTCACGCGCGCTTAGCACGGCCAGCCGGCCGTCGCGGCGCAGGTGGGCCAGGGGTAACGCCGGCGGGCCTTCGCTGGCGGCGAGCAGGCGCAGTGCTGGCGGCGGGTCGTGCAGTAGGGTGTCGAGGTACTGCCAGGCCTGGGCGGCGTTGAGCAGGTGCAGGTCGTCGAGCAGTAACGTCACCGGGGCCTGGCGGGCTTCGAGGTCGGCGAGGATGTGGCTCCACAGCTGTTCGGCCTGGGGGGACTCGCGGTGTGACGCCGGCAACTGAAGGGCGGCGTGCAGGTGCAGCAGCAGGGCCAGGGGCTGGTTTTCGGCGCGGGTCAGGCGCAGCCATGCAAAGGGGCTGGTGAGGCGGCGGGCGAACTGGGCGAGCAGGGTGCTTTTGCCGTAGCCCAAGGGCGCTTGCAGGAGGATGACAGCGCCGTCGTCCAGCGCGCTGGCCAGGTGGTCGAGCAACCGGGTGCGCTGTAAGGCCCTGGGTGGTTCGGCGGGTGGGCGCAGCTGGTTGGGTTTGAGCGCGGGAAGGTGCATGGCGAGCAGTGCTCCGTCGGGTCAGCCAGGTATCGTAGGGGGTGGTGGGTGTTTGTCACAACATTTTTGGCGCCTGGGAGATCGAGCGCCGCCCGCGCGGCGCTTCGCAGCACAAGGCTGCTCCTACATTTTTCTCGGGCCAATTATTCCTAAGGCGGTCGCGCGCAAATCTCACAGGCCTCACTGGCCCGAAACAGATGTGGGAGCAGCCTTGTGCTGCGAAGCGCCGCGCGGGCGGCGCTCGATCTCCCAGGCGCTGCAAATGTTGTGGCGAACACATCAGCCCTGAACAACCCGTTCAAATTTGAACCGCCCCGGTCAAATCCGCCATGAAATCAAGCCAAAAAATCGAAATAACCCATTGATTAATAACAAATAATAAAACCAAAAAACGACCTGGCAATCATCTTGCAATCGGCTAGTCCACGAACGACCAGCCAATTGGACCCACCATGCCCATCACCCATCCCGCGCTCCCCCCCAGCGCACGCATCGACATCCCAGACGCCCATTCACAGCTCTCTACCTACCTACAAAACCAACTCGACAGCCACCCCGTAACCCTCACCCGCAGCGAGCGATTGTCAGGCGGTGCCATCCAGGAAAACTGGCTGCTCGAGGCCGAAGTCGCAGGCCAACCACAGCGTTGGGTACTGCGCACCGACGCCGCTTCCGCAGTAGCCGCCAGCATGACCCGCGAGCAGGAGTTCGCGGTGCTCGACGTGGTCCACCAAGCCGGTGTCAACGTACCCAAGCCCCTTTGGCTGTGCCAGGACCCGCAGGTCATCGGCCGCGACTTTTTCATCATGCAGGCGCTGGCCGGCACTGCCAGTGGCCACCGCCTGACGTCCGCACAAGACGCGCCCCAGGGCAACCCGGCACTGTGCCGGCAGTTGGGCGCCAACCTGGCGCGCCTGCATCAGGTACGCCCGCCGCAGCAGGCGCTGGCGTTTCTGCCCGCCGCTGCACCCGACACGGTGCAAGCCAGCGTCGACCAGTACCGCCAGTTTCTGGATGCCTTGCCAGGCAGCCACCCGGTGCTGGAGTGGGGCTTGCGCTGGTGTGAGCTGAACAAGCCTGCGCCCTTGCCCACGTGCCTGCTGCACCGCGACTACCGCACCGGCAACTACATGGTCGAGGCCGGTGCACTGACCGGCGTACTGGATTGGGAGTTCGCTGGCTGGGGTGACCCGCGTGAAGACCTGGGCTGGTTCACTGCGCGCTGCTGGCGCTTCGGCCGGCCGGACCTGGAGGCGGGCGGCATCGGCCATCTGCAGGACTTGCTCGCCGGATACCGCAGCGTGTCGGCGCTGGAACTGGACAGCCAGGCGCTGCGCTTCTGGCAGGTCATGGCCCACCTGCGCTGGGCGGTAATCGCCCTGCAGCAGGCCGAACGCCATGTGTCTGGCCAGCAACGCTCGCTGGAGCTGGCGCTGACCGGGCGGATGGTCAGCGAACTCGAACAGGAAATCCTCTTGCTCACCTGTGGAGGCCACGCATGAACCAGCCCGATGCCCGCGACCTGCTTGTGACGGCGCGCGACACCCTGCTCACCCATTTACTGCCGGCGTTGCCGAAAGTGTTGCAATATCAAGGTCGGATGGTTGCCAGCGCCATGTTGATCGCCAGCCGCGAACTGGCGCAGGCGGCGGACTGTGCCGAGGTCGAGCGCCAGGCCCTGGCAGCCTTGCTGACGCAGCACTGCCAGGCAGCGACGGGGCTTGAACAGGCCCGTGCGTTGCTGGCGCGGCGCATTCGCCAAGGCGCCTACGATCAGGACCCAACACGTTTACTGGCGGCGCTGCGGGCGATCAACCGGGCGCAGTTGAGCATCAGCAACCCGAAGGTGCTGGCCCATGACTGACCAGCCCGCCCAGCGTCGCCGCTGCTACCTGGTTCGGCATGGCCATGTCGATTACTTCGACGCCGATGGCCGGCCCCTCGACCCGCGCCATGTACCGCTGTCCGCGCAAGGCGTGGCCCAGGCCCAGGCGTTGGGCCAGGTGCTGGCGCACACCCGGTTCGACCGGGCGGTGTGTTCGGACTACCCGCGCACCCGCCAGACCCTCGACCAACTGCTGGGCCCGCGCACCTTGGCGGTGGAGCAGCGCGCCGCCTTGCGCGAGGTGCGGGCCGGCCGCCTGCGGGAAATACCCCCAGGCTGCCTGCACCGCGAAGTGGCCCAGGCCTATCACCTGGCCGACCGCCCCGGCGCCGCCTTTTTGCGCGGCGAACCTTGGGTGGCGTTCCAGCAACGGGTGCTGGACAGCTTCCAGCAATTGCTGGCCGAGCCCGGCTGGACATCGTTGCTGCTGGTCAGCCACGACGCCGTCAACCGCATCCTCCTGGCCTGGGCCAGCGGCGCGGGGCTGGGCGGGCTGGCCGCCTTCGAACAAGACCCTGCTTGCCTGAACATCGTCGATATCGACATCGCCGGCACGCAAGCACAGCACGCGTTCATCCGCACCCTCAACTACACCCCGTACGACCCCGGCAAGGCCTCGATCGACAAAACCGTGATGGAGCACCTGCATGCCGCCATCGACCCGCGCCGCCTGCACGCCTGAGCCTTTCCCTCTACAAGGAACCCCACCATGCATTTCGCCCTTTCAGCCGAGCTGCTCGCCCTGCAAGCCAAGACCCGGCAGTTCATTGCCGAAAGCGTCATCCCCCTGGAGCACGACCGCCGCCAGACCGCCCACGGCCCCTCGCCCGAACTGCGCCAGGCGCTGCTCGATCGGGCCCGCGAGCACGGCCTGCTGACCCCGCATGCCGCGCGTGAAATGGGTGGCCTGGGCTTGAGCCATGTCGAGAAGGCGATCATTTTCGAGGAAGCGGGCTATTCGCCACTCGGCCCGTTGGCCCTGAACATCCACGCCCCGGACGAGGGCAACATCCACCTGTTGGAGCAGGTGGCCACGCCGGCGCAAAAAGACCGCTGGCTGCGGCCACTGGTGCAGGGCCATATCCGCTCGTGCTTCGCCATGACCGAGCCCAGCCCGGGCGCCGGCTCCGACCCCTCGATGCTGACCACCTTGGCCGTGCGTGACGGTGACGACTACATCATCAATGGCCAGAAATGGTTCATCACCGGGGCCGAAGGCGCGCAGCTGGCGATCATCATGGCGCGCATGGAAGACGGCAGCGCGACGATGTTCCTGACCGACACCGACCGCCCGGGCTTCATCTTGGAGCGCATGATGGACTCGCTGGACAGCTGCTTTGCCGGCGGCCATGCGGTGTTGCGTTTCGAAAACCTGCGGGTTCCGGCCAGCGATGTGCTCGGCGAAGTGGGCAAAGGCTTCCGTTACGCCCAGGTGCGCCTGGCGCCAGCGCGCCTGACCCACTGCATGCGCTGGCTGGGCCAGGCCCGCCGCGCCCATGACGAGGCCTGTGCCTACGCCAACCGCCGGGTCTCGTTCGGCAAGCCGCTGGGCGAGCACCAAGGGGTGGGCTTCATGCTCGCCGACAACGAGATAGACCTGCATGCCACGCGCCTGGCGATCTGGCATTGCGCCTGGGTGTTGGACCAGGGCGAGCGGGGTAACGTCGAGTCGAGCATGGCCAAGGTGCTTAGCTCGGAGGCGATCTGGCGGGTGATCGACCGCAGTGTGCAGGTGCTGGGCGGGCAGGGCGTTACCGGCGAGTCGATCGTCGAGCGGATCTTCCGCGATGCCCGCAGCTTCCGCATCTATGACGGCCCCAACGAAGTGCACCGGATGAGCCTGGCGAAAAAGATCCTCGCCCGCGCGGCCACGGGGGCCGCCAAATGAAGCACGACAGCTATCAGGACCAGGTAGCCATCGCCGTCGACGGCGGCCTTTCGGCGTTCTGAGCCCCTGCGCCAGGCGCGCTGTCATCAACTGTAAAACCGTTGTCGTCCGATGATAAGCGGCGCTTGGCACAACGGCCTAAATTGCCCCTCAAGACGCACTTTGTGTGCTCAACAACAATGACAAGAAGGGAGATTGGCATGGCCAAAGCGGTACGTTTCTACGAAACCGGAGGGCCTGAGGTCCTGCGTTACGAAGACGTCGACGTCGGCGAGCCCGGCCCTGGGCAGGTGCGCTTGCGCCATGTGGCGGTTGGCCTGAACTACGCCGACACTTATTTTCGCAATGGCACCTACCCGATCCCGCTGGCCAACGGCATGGGCGTGGAAGCGTCGGGTGTGGTGCAGGCAGTAGGTGAGGGCGTCAGCCATGTGGTGGTCGGCGACCGAGTGACCTACACCGGCTTCCTCAACACCCTCGGCGCCTACAGCACCGAGCGCCTGATCCCCGCCGCGCCGTTGATCAAACTGCCGGAAACCATTTCCTTCGAGACGGCGGCCGCCATGACCATGCGCGGCCTGACGGCCTCGTACCTGATGCGCCGCCTGTACGACTTCAAGCCTGGGGACAGCATCCTGCTGCACGCGGCGGCGGGTGGCGTCGGCCTGATCGTTTCGCAGTGGGCCAAGCTGCTCGGCCTGACCGTGATCGGCACCGTCTCCACCGACGCCAAGGCGGCAGTCGCCCGCGCCCATGGCTGCGACCACACCATCAACTACAGCCACGAAGACGTCGCCCAGCGCGTGCGCGAGCTGACCGATGGCGTAGGCGTCAACGTGGTGTTCGACAGTGTCGGGCGCAACACCTTCATGGGCTCGCTGGACTCGCTCAAGCGCCGTGGCCTGATGGTGTGCGTGGGCACCGCGTCCGGCAAGATCGAACCGTTCGACCCGCAGTTGCTGGCGATCAAAGGCTCGTTGTTCATGACCCGGCCGGCCTTGGCCGACTACATCGCCGACCCGGCAGAGAAGACCCGCCTGGCCACCGAGCTGTTCGACCATGTCAGCAGCGGCCGCATCCGCATCGAGATCAACCAGCACTACGCCTTGCAGGATGCGGTGCAGGCGCACCGTGACCTGGAGTCGCGCAAGACCACCGGCTCGTCGATCTTCGTCATTTGAGGGCACTGCCATGCAAGTCGAACAACTGACCTGCGCCATCGGTGCCGAACTGGTCGGCGTCAGGCTGGCCGATGCCATTCACGATGACGGCCTGTTCGCTGAGATTCGCGCCCAGCTGCTCAAGCACCGGGTGCTGTTCTTGCGCGACCAGGCCATCAGCCGCGCCGAGCACGTGGCGTTCGCCCGTCGCTTCGGTGAGCTGGAGGATCACCCCGTCGCTGGCAGCGACCCGGAGCACCCGGGCCTGGTGCAAATCTACAAACGCCCCGACCAGCCGGCCGACCGTTACGAAAACGCCTGGCACACCGACGCCACCTGGCGCGAAGCCCCGCCAATGGGCTGCGTACTGCGCTGCGTGGAATGCCCGCCGGTGGGCGGCGACACCATGTGGGCGAACATGGTGCTGGCCTACGACAACCTGCCGGCCGAGATCAAGGCCCGCATCGAGGGCTTGCGCGCCCGCCACAGCATCGAGGCCAGCTTCGGCGCCGCCATGCCGACCGACAAGCGCCTGGCGCTCAAGGCCCGCTACCCCGATGCCGAGCACCCGGTAGTGCGCACCCACCCGGAAACCGGCGAGAAGGTGCTGTTTGTCAATGCCTTCGCCACCCACTTCACCAACTACCACACCCCCGAGCGCGTGCGCTTCGGCCAGGACGCCAACCCCGGCGCCGCCGACCTGCTGCGCTACCTGGTGAGCCAGGTGTACATCCCCGAGTACCAGGTGCGCTGGCGCTGGTCACCCAACAGCATCGCCATCTGGGACAACCGCAGCACCCAGCACTACGCCGTCATGGACTACCCGGCCTGCCACCGCAAGATGGAGCGAGCCGGGATCATGGGCGACAGCACTTTCTGAACAGACAAGAACAAGACTGAGGATCAGACATGCAATTCTTCGACGACTCGCTGCACCCGGAAAACATGGAAAAGGTAGTCATCACCGTGGCCCCCTATGGCCCCGAGTGGATGCCCGACGATTTCCCCCAGGACATTCCGGTGACCATGGACGAGCAGGTGCAAAAGGCAGTCGATTGCTACGAAGCCGGCGCCACTGTACTGCACCTGCATGTGCGTGAACTCGATGGCACCGGCTCCAAGCGCCTGTCCAAGTTCAACGAGCTGATCGCCGGGGTGCGTGAAGCGGTGCCGGACATGATCATCCAGGTCGGCGGCTCGATTTCGTTCGCGCCGGAAGGCGAGGGTGAAGCGGCCAAGTGGCTGAGCGACGACACCCGCCACATGCTGGCCGAGCTGACCCCAAAGCCTGACCAGGTGACGGTGGCGATCAACACCACCCAGATGAACATCATGGAGCTGCTGTACCCCGAATATCTGGAAGGTACATCGCTGGCCAACCCTGGGATCCAGGCCGCCTATAGTGAAATGACCGTGCCCGCCGGGCCGGCCTGGGTCGAGGAGCACCTGCGTCGGCTGCAGGCCAGCAATATCCAGCCGCATTTCCAGCTGACCGGCATGCATGCCCTGGAAACCCTCGAGCGCCTGGTGCGCAAGGGCGTTTACAAAGGCCCGCTGAACCTGACCTGGATCGGCATTGGTGGCGGTTTCGATGGCCCGAACCCGTTCAACTTCTTCAATTTTGTGCACCGTGCGCCGGATGGCTGCACCCTGACCGCAGAGTCGCTGCTCAAGAACGTGCTGCCGTTCAACACCATGGCCCTGGCCATGGGCTTGCACCCGCGCTGTGGTATCGAAGACACCATCATCGACCAGCACGGCAAGCCGTTCACCTCGGTGCAGCAGATCCAGCAGACCGTGCGCGTGGCGCATGAACTGGGGCGTGAAGTGGCCAATGGCAAGGAAGCCCGGGTGATCTACCGGATCGGCGAGCAGTACGCATCCGTCGAGGAAACCTTGCTGGCCAACGGCATGGCGCCGAACCGCCGGCCAGGCCAGAAGGGCGTGCCACAGCGCGCCTAAGGCACTGGCCTCACTCCCTTGTAGGAGCAGCCTTGTGCTGCGAAGAGGCCCGTGATTACTGCGAAGATTCGCGGTTCTGCCTCTTCGCAGCCTGTAGGAGCAGCCTTGTGCTGCGAAGAGGCCCGTGATTACTGCGAAGATTCGCGGTTCTTTCACCGGCCTCTTCGCAGCGCAAGGCTGCTCCTACAAGGCGCGCGCGTCTGACGCGAGGCGATGAGGCCAGCACCCGCAGCACAGATTTTGGCATTTGTTCATAACAACAAAAACAACCCAAGCCAGATACCCGAGGAGGCAGCATGGCCACCTATCACACCGGTGCGACGGACCCAGGCACGGATACATCACTGGGCATCCCCCGGCGCTATGCCTGGATCGTCTTTGCCCTGACCTTCGGCCTGTTGATCTCCGACTACATGTCGCGGCAGGTGCTCAACGCCGTGTTCCCCCTGTTGAAGCAGGAATGGCAGCTCAGCGACAGCCAGCTCGGCCTGCTCAGCGGCATCGTTGCCCTGATGGTCGGGCTGCTGACCTTTCCGCTGTCATTGCTCGCCGACCGCATCGGCCGCATCAAGAGCCTGACCTTCATGGCGGTGATGTGGAGCCTGGCCACGCTGGGCTGCGCAGTTGCCGAAAACTACCAGCAGATGTTCATCGCGCGCTTTCTGGTCGGTGTCGGCGAAGCTGCCTATGGCAGCGTCGGTATTGCCGTGGTGGTAGCGGTGTTCCCGCGTGAGATGCGTGCCACCTTGGCCGGGTCGTTCATGGCCGGTGGCATGTTCGGCTCGGTGCTGGGCATGGCCTTGGGCGGGGTGATGGCCCAGCACCTGGGTTGGCGCTGGGCGTTCGCCGGCATGGCGTTTTTCGGCCTGGCCCTGGCGCTGCTCTACCCGCTGATCGTGCGCGAGGCGCGCATTGCCCCGAAAAATCAGGCAAGCGCCACCGACAAGGCCGCCTTGAAGGCATTGCGCCCGCTGCGCACCCTCTATTCAAGCCGCTCGGTGATCAGTGCCTATGTCGGCAGCGGCTTGCAGCTGTTCGTCGGCGGCACGGTGATCGTCTGGATCCCCAGCTACCTGAACCGCTACTACGCCATGAGCACCGACCGGGCCGGCGCCGTGGCAGCAATCATCGTGCTGTGCAGCGGCGTCGGCATCGTGCTGTGCGGCATGTTGTGCGACCGCATGGGGCGCGATCGCCCTGATCGCAAGATCAGCCTGGCCATCGCCTACTGCCTGGGCAGCTGTGTGCTGCTATCAGTGGCCTTCGCCATGCCGGCGGGCCTGCCGCAACTGGTCCTGATCTGCCTGGGCATGATGATTGCCGCAGGCACCAATGGCCCGTCCAGTGCCATGGTCGCCAACCTGACCCACTACACGGTGCATGGCACGGCATTCGCCACCCTGACCCTGAGCAACAACCTGCTCGGCCTGGCCACAGGCCCGTTGATCACCGGCAAGGTATCCGACCTGATCGGCCTGCAAGCCGCCTTTCAACTGGTGCCGTTGATCAGCATCGCCGCCGCGGGGGTGTTCTTCTACGCCAAGCGCCACTACCACCCTGACATGGCGCGCCTGGCCTGTGGCAATAGCCCGCAAGCGCCTGTCGAGCCTGTACTGGAGGCCCGTACGTGAAGCATTCGCTGTCGATTGACGTGTATTTCGATTTCATCTGCCCGTGGTGCCTGATCGGCAAGCGGCAACTGCAAACCGCGCTGGCTCAGTTGCGCGAAGCCCGGCCCGAGGTCGAGGTCAACCTGGCCTGGCAAGGCGTGCAGCTGTTGCCCGACCTGCCCGCCACCGGCCAGCCGTTCGCCGAATTCTACCGCCGCCGCCTGGGCAGCGACGAGGCGGTGCGGCAACGCCAAGGGCAAGTGCAGGACGCTGCGCGTGCCGTGGGCGAGCTGATCGACTTCAGCCGGATCGCGCGCATGCCCAATACTGCCGACGCCCATCGCCTGCTGCTGCATGCGGTCGAACTGGGCAGCGAGCAACAGGTCGAGGCGCTACTGGAGCGGCTGTTTGCCGCGTATTTCCGCGAGGGCGAAGACTTGGGCGATCGCGACACCCTGTTGCGCATCGCCGAACAGTGCGGCTTTACGCCTGCCGCGCTGGCCGGGAGCCTGAGCGCTGATGGCCGGCCGTTCATCAGTGCCAACGCCGACATCGCCAGCAGGGGCGTGCCGTGTTTCGTCTTCGACGACCACCTGCGCGTGTTCGGTGCCCAACCGGCAGAACAACTGCTCGACGCCATGCACCTGGCGCTGTCGCGTTCGGCGGGGGTGCAGGCGTGAACGGGCGTATCGAGGTACCGGCCCAGCGCGTGCCCGGCGTCGGCGAGCGTGTGCTGTTCGAACACGGGGGCAAAAGCCTGGCGCTGTTCAATGTCGACGGGCGTTTGCTGGCCATCGACGACAGCTGCCCGCACCAGGGTTCATCGTTGTGCGCCGGGCAACTGGACGGCGCCGTGATCCAGTGCCGCGCCCATGGCCTGCGCTTTGACCTTGCCAGCGGCTACCTACTCAACTCCAAGGCACTCAAAGTGGCCAGCTACCCGGTGGAGGTGGAGGGCGACCAGGTCTTTATCGTCATCGCCGGCCAGGAGGAGGTGTCATGAGCACCCTTGCGCTTGCCCAGGTCAACCACCGCGCGCGGGAGTTGGCGCCGGGGCTTAGCGTCAGCCTGATTGCCGCTGGGGCGGCGAGCTTTCTGGCGGAGCATTATGGCGCGCCAGTCATGCTGTTTGCCCTGCTGATAGGCCTGGCGCTGAATTTTCTGGCCAGCGATGGCAAATGCAAAGCCGGCATCGAATTCACCGCACGCACGGTATTGCGCCTGGGCGTGGCATTGCTGGGCATGCGCATCACCCTGGAGCAGATGGCAGGCCTGGGCTGGAAGGCTGTCGCACTGGTGGTGATTCTGGTGGTGGTGACCATCGGCGTGTCGATGGTGGCGGCCAAGGCCCTGGGGTTCCAGCGCCTGTTCGGCATGCTCACCGGTGGCGCCACGGCGATCTGCGGCGCCTCGGCGGCGTTGGCGCTGGCCGCTGCGCTGCCCAGCCACCCGCAAAAAGAGCGGGCGACGCTGTTCACTGTGATCGGTGTGTCGGCGTTGTCGACCTTGGCGATGATCCTCTACCCAATGATCGCCAACGCGCTCGGCCTGTCGCCACAGGCTGCCGGGGTCTTTCTTGGCGCGACGATCCATGATGTCGCCCAGGTAGTGGGGGCGGGCTACAGCATGTCGCCCGAAACCGGCGACACCGCCACGGTGGTCAAGCTGATGCGCGTCGCCATGCTGGTGCCGGTGATTGTTGTCGCGGCCATGATCTCGCGCCGCCAGGGTACCGACACCGCAGGCAAGCGCCCGCCATTGCTGCCCTGGTTCGCGGTGGGGTTTCTGGCGCTGGCCTGCATCAACAGCACCGGTTGGGTGCCGTTGGCCGTGCAGGGTGGGGTCAACGAGCTGTCGCGCTGGTGCCTGGTGGTGTCGATCAGTGCCCTGGGCATGAAGACCCAGCTCAAGGAGCTGGCCGCCGTGGGCATCAAGCCGATTTTGCTGATGGTCGGCGAGACGGTGTTTTTGGTGGCGCTGGTGCTGGTGCTGTTGCGCTTCGGCTTGTAACACCACGCGCTCAGCGCGTGGTGACGGGCCCCTGGGCCGCGCTGCGGGCGCGTTTGAGTGGCGTGGGCAGGTCATGCTGAGTACGCCAGGTGGCCGGTGGCTGGCCGAACTGGCTGATGAACCAGCGGGTGAACGAACTGTGCATGGAATAGCCGAGCATGTCGGCGATACGCCCCAGCGAATAGCCGGGGCTTTCCAGGTAGCGCAGCACCAGGTCGCGGCGCACGCCATTGACCAGCTCGCTGAAGGTGGCGCCTTCTTCTTCCAGCCGGCGCTGCAAGGTGCGCACGTTCATGCCTTGGGTCTGGGCGATGTGTTCGATGGTGGCGCGGCCCATGGGCATCAGCAAAAAGATCGACTTGCGCACCTCGTGCACCAGAGAGGGGTTGCCGTCATCCTGCAGCGTACACACGTAGCGCTGGGCGAGCCGCGCCATGGCTTCGTTGGCCTGCGGGTTGGCCGTGTCCAGGTCGGAGGCCGAGCAGACGATGCCGTTGAAGTCGCTGTTGAACTCCAGCTTGCAGCCAAAAATGCGCCGGTGGATGGCCACGTCGGCAGGGGCGGCATGGGTGAAGTTGACGCTGATCGGGTGCCAGTGGGCGCCCAGCAGCGCTGAGCAGAAGCGGTGCATCACACCGATGGCCAGCTCGATGGCCTGGCGGCTGTGTATCGGCTGCTCGGTGATGACCTCCTGGCGGATGATCACCGTCTTGCCGGTTTCTTCGATGTGGATCGCCAGCGCATTGTTGAGCACATGGCGGTACTGCACGATCACCTGCAGCGCATCGCGCAGCGAATGCTGGTGGCTGATCAGCAGGCTGACCTCACCAAAATCCGACAACTGGCGCAGTTCGGCCATGCGCAGGCCGAAGGCTTCGCAGCCGCACAGCCGCGCCGATTCTTCAAGTACGCTGATGGCGGCAGCCACCGGGATGCGCTGGTCAGGCGCTTCGAGCAAGGACGCACTGAGGCCAGCCTGGGCCAGCAGGCCGTGGCCGTTGAGGCCCAGGTGGCGGGAAACTTCCAGGTAATTGGTGAGCGAAGCCGCTCGGGCGAGCACGGTCATATTGTTGTTTTCCACGTGTTCTTGATGGGCATCCCGCTGCGCTGGCGGGTAGTCACTTATAGCGCCTGTGTCATCAGATGCAAAGCCATTTTCCTGCCGTTGGTCGCCCGTGGCGAGGGGGCTGCGGGCGGCCGCGTCGGCCGTGTCATCAACTGAAAAATCCGTGACGCGCAATGTAAAGCGTGTGCCGGACCGACTCATTACTCTGGCCCTCAAGCAGTCGGCAATCGACCGAGTGAACAGAGCAAGGGCCCTGACATGGAAAAACTGCAAACCGCCGCCACCGTGCTGATCGTTCCCGGTCTGCGCGACCATGTACCTGAACACTGGCAGACCCTGTTGCAGGCGCGCCTGGCCAAGGTGCGTGCGGTGCCGCCACTGGAAACCGACAAGCTCAGTTGCACGGCACGGGTCGAAGCGATCGAGCGTGAGCTGGCGCAAATCGAGGGCCCGGTGATCCTGGTCGCGCACAGCGCCGGCGTGCTGATGGTGGCGCATTGGGCGGCGCGCTATCAGCGGCCGATCAAGGGCGCCTTGCTGGCCGCACCGCCAGACCTGCACAGCGATTGGCCGCAAGGCTATCCCACCCCGGATTCCCTGCGCGCCCAGGGTTGGGCGCCATTGCCAGGCGGCCCGCTGCCGTTCCCCAGCCTGGTAGCCGCCAGCAGCAACGACCACCTGGCCAGCCTGAGCGCAGTCGCCGGCCTGGCCACGCAGTGGGGCAGCGCGCTGGTCGAGCTCGGTGCCGTTGGCCACCTCAACCCTGCCTCGGGCTACGGCCCATGGCCCCAAGCCGAGGCCCTGATACAGCAACTCGACCGCTGAGCCGCGCCTAACCCCCACGCAGAGACATCGCATGAACAACAATAAAAACGTTCTCTTCTGCCTTCCCCGCCGTAACGTGATGGCTACGTTGCTGCTGTTCGCCGGTGCGCCGGCTGCCCAGGCATTCCAGCTGGACATCGCCAACCCCGACTGGAGCGTGCGCTTCGACAACACCGCCAAGCTCAGCTACGGCCAGCGGGTCGAAGGCGAAAACGCCAAGATCGCCCGCACCGCCAACCTCAATGACGGTGACAAGAACTTCAGTGTCGGCAGCGCGGTCACCCAGCGCCTCGACCTGCTCACCGAGCTGGATGTGGTCTATCAGAACACCATGGGCATGCGCGTCAGTGCGGCCAGCTGGTACGACCATGCCTATGACGACGTGGGGTCCAATTCCAACCCGTTCCCCGGCCAAGCGGTTAACGCTGGCAACCTGGTGCTGGCACGCCCGGCCGGTGGCTTGCCGGCGGGTACCGTGCTGGCCGGTGGCCCAGCACGCCACCATGGCCTGAGCCGTTACAGCGACCGTTACTACAACGGGCCGTCGGGCGAGTTTCTGGATGCCTTCGTGTTCTACAACACCGAAATCGGCGACGAGTCGATGCTGAGCGGCAAGCTGGGCTGGCACTCGGTGTACTGGGGCGAGACCCTGTTCAACGCCGCCAACGGCATCAACTATGGCCAGTCGGCCCTGGACCTGGCCAAGCTGTACAACGTGCCGGGTACCGAAACCAAAGAACTGTTCCTGCCGCGCAAGCAGTTGTCGCTGAGCTACACGGTCAACCCTGAACTGACCCTGGCGGCGCAGTACTTCCTCGAGTTCGAGAACTCGCGCCTGCCCGAAGGCGGTACCTACATGGGTGCCTATGACATGCTGGGCGACGGCGGTGAGATTTTCTGGCTGCCGGTGCCCAATGCCGTCGGCGGTGCCGGTGCCTTCTACGGCGCGCCGCGCGGGCATGACATTCGCCCCCACAACACGGGTGACTTCGGCCTGATGGCCAAGTGGAGCCCGGAATGGCTCGACGGCACCCTGGGCTTCTACTACCGCAACACCTCCGACCCGACCCCGGCGGTGCTGATCAACGCCCCCAACCTGCACACCGGCAGCCTGGCCGGCAGCAGCTACATGGCCGCTTACGCAGACGATATCGACATCTACGGCATCAGCCTGGCGAAGAGCGTCGGCCCGGTCAGCGTGGGGTTGGACGTCAACTACCGCGAGAACATGCCGCTGATCAGCAACTTCAGCACCATCAACGGGCCGCTGTACGAGGCCTTGGCCGGCACCGCCGGCGGCACCAACCTGATCGGCGAGGTGCCAGGCCACGGTGAAACCGGGCTGGCCCGCGGCAAGACCTTCCATGTGGTGCTCAATGGCCTGGTGTCGTTTGGTGCCACGCCGCTGTGGAATGCATCGTCGTTGGCCGTGGAGGGCGCGATGACCCACCTGGTCAGCGTCGACAAGGGTGAGCAGACCTTCAAGGGCGACTCCACCTACCACGGCGTCGATAAAGTCACCACCAACGCCTACACCCTGGCGGTCAACTTCACCCCGACCTGGTTCCAGGCGCTGCCGGGGGTCGATGTGTCGATGCCGCTGTCCTACAACGTCGGCCTCAAGGGCAACTCGGCCATCCAGCTGGGCGGTAACGAGGACTCTGGCAGCTATTCGGTGGGGATCGCCGCCGATGTCTACCAAAAATACAAATTTGACCTGAAGTACGTCGACTCCTTCGGCAAGTTCGATACCTGCTCGAGCGGTACCGACAACAACACCCCAGGCACCAACGGGCGCTACCAGTGCATCCCCGGGCAGATCACGTCGCAGGCCGGCCTGGCGCCGCTGCTCAAGGACCGCGGCATGGTCACTGCCTCGTTCAAGACCACCTTCTGAAACTCCATTACAACAACAAGCGGAGAAACCTGATGAAGTATCTCAATAGCCTGCTGTCGGCCTCGCTTGCGGTCGTTATCGCCGGGGGCGCCCAAGCGGCCGCCCCGGCCCAGGATGTCGCCCGGCTGGGCAAGGACCTGACCGCGGTGGGTGCTGACAAGGCGGGCAACGCCGACGGTTCGATCCCGGCCTACCAGGGCGGCCTGAACACCCCGCCCGCTGGCTTCAAGCAAGGCGATACCCTGCGCCCCGACCCCTTTGCCACTGAAAAGCCGCTGCTGGTGATCGACGGCAAAAACGTCGACCAGTACAAGGACGCGCTGACCGCCACCACCGTGGAGCTGGCCAAGCGCTTCCCCACTTTCCACATCGACGTCTACCCCAGCCACCGCACTGCCGCGTTGCCCAAGGCACTGCTCGACAACACCCTGAAGAACGCCGCCAATGCCAAGTCCCTACAGGACGGCATGGCCATCGAAAATGTCCTGCCCGGCGTGCCGTTCCCGGTGCCGCAATCGGGTGCCGAGGCTATGTGGAACCACCTGCTGCGCTACCAAGGCGTGGCGCAGAAGGCCAAGTACGACTCCTGGAACGTCGACGCTGCCGGTGTCGCGGCCCTGGCGACCACGGGCCTGGCCTACAACGCCTACCCGATCTACGAAGACCTGAACAAGGTCATCGAAGCCAAGGACATCTACTTCCAGACCAAGCTGTACTTCGAAGGCCCGGCGCGCCGTGCCGGTGAGTCGATGATGCTCAAGGACGCCGCCAACCCGCTGGTGCAAGAACGTCGCGCCTGGCAGTACCTGCCGGGGCAGCGCCGTGTGAAGCTGGCGCCGAACCTGGCCTACGACACCCCCAACCCGGGCACCGCCGGCTCGGGCACGTTCGATGACGTGTACGTGTTCAACGGCGCGTTGGACCGCTACGACTGGCACCTGGTAGGCAAGCGCGAGATGTACGTGCCGTACAACACCTACCGGCTGACCTACATCCACGACCCGAAAACCCTGACCACGCCGAACCACCTGGCGCCTGACCAGGTGCGTTGGGAGAAGCACCGCGTGTGGGTAGTGGAAGGCACGCTCAAGGGCAATGCGCGGCACATCTATGCCAAGCGCCGCTTCTACCTCGACGAGGACAGCTGGTTCGCCCTGGCCTCCGACCAGTACGACGCCCGTGGCCAGCTGTATCGCGGCTCGTTCAGCTTCTTCACGCAGAGCTACGACGTGCAGATCCCCAACAACAACCCGCATGTGGTCTACGACCTGGTGGGTGGCAGCTACAACGTCAATGGCCTGATCGGCCCGCACGGCGGTATCGAGTACATCGCCCCTCTGTCCAAGGCGCAGTGGTCGCCGGAAGCCCTGGCCGGCGCCGGTATTCGCTGACCCCGACGATCAGCCTGCCGGCTGGCCACAGGTGGCCGCCGGCAGGGTTTGCAGAGGATGTGGCATGGCTACTTTGAACACGTTTACGCCGTTGGCGCTGGCCGTCGCGCTCACCTTGGGCGGCGCTTGCGGTGGGGCCCAGGCGGCCTATGTCGATGTATTGGACTTGCCGGCCAAAACCAGTGCGTTGGTGGTGCACAGTGCGCTGCGCGATGTAGCACTGGCCGGTGAGCGACTGGTCGCGGTAGGGCCGCGTGGCCATATCGTGTATTCCGACAACCAGGGCCAGGATTGGCACCAGGCCAGCGTGCCGGTCAGTGCCGACCTTAATGCCCTGGCGTTCCCCACAGCCCTGGAAGGTTGGGCGGTGGGCAACGATGGGGTGATCCTGCACAGCCGTGACGGCGGCGCCAACTGGGCGGTGCAGCTCGATGGCCGGCAGATTGGCGCTTTGGTGGCGGCCCATTACCAGGCCTTGGCCAAGGCCCATCCCGAGGACGCGCAATGGGCGCAGTTCGCCGCCGAGGGCCAGCGCCTGGAGCAGGAGGGCGCCGACAAGCCGTTGCTCGGTGTGTGGTTCGCCGACGCCCGCCACGGCTACGCGGTGGGGGTGTTCAACCTGATCCTGCGCACCGACGACGGCGGCAGCACCTGGGTGCCGATGCAAGACCGCACCGACAACCCGCAAGGCTTTCACCTGAATGCGATCCGCGCCGTTGGCGATGCGCTGTACCTGGTTGGCGAACAGGGCCTGCTGCTGAAGTGGGATGCCGGCCAGCAGCGCTTCGTCGCCTTGCCCAGCCCCTACCCAGGTACTTGGTTTGGCGTGTTCGGCAAGCCTGGCGAGGTGCTCGCCTATGGCCTGCGCGGCCATGTGGCACGCAGCCTCGATGGCGGGCAGAGCTGGGCCAAGGTGGACACCGGGGTGACCCAGAGCATCACCGCCGCCAGCCTCGACAGCCACGGTGACTACTGGCTGTTCAGCCAGGGCGGGCAGGTGCTGCGCAGCCGCGACGGCGGCCTGAGCTTTGCCGTGCAACCGCAGGTGCCGCCGGCACCGGTGGCCGGCGCCCTGCAGACCGGCGCAAATGCCACCGTGCTGGTAGGCGAGCGCGGTGTACGCGTGCTGCCCGCCCGATAAGCCTCCAAGCATTCCAAGAGAACCCAGTGATGGCCAACATCAAGCAAGACACCCTGCCGGTCATCCGCGACCTGAGGGATTTCGACCCGCGTTCCGGCAACGTGCTGGAGCGCATGGTCTTCAATTACCGCCCGCTGTTCATGCTGTTTATGGTGCTGGTCACGGGGGTGTTGGGGTACCTGGCGCTGACCCGCCTTGAGCTGCGGCCCAGCTTCGAAAAAATGATCCCGCAGAGCCAGCCTTACATCCAGAACTACCTCGATAACCGCAAGTCGCTGCGCGGCCTGGGCAACGCGGTGCGGGTTGTGGTGGAGAACACCCAGGGCGATATCTACGACCCTGAATACCTGGACGTGCTCAAGCAGATCAACGACGAGCTGTTTCTGGCCCAGGGCGTGGACCGCGCCTGGATGAAGTCGTTGTGGAGCCCAGGGGTGCGCTGGACCGAAGTCACCGAAGAAGGCTTCCAGGGGGGCCCGGTGATGCCCGACGATTACCAGGGCAAGCCCGCCGATATCGATCAACTGCGCCAGAACATCAACCGCGCTGGCATTGTCGGTAGCCTGGTGGCGACCGATTTCAAATCGAGCATGCTGGTGGTGCCACTGCTCGACCACGACCTGGCCACCGGCCGCGGCATTGATTACCGGCAGTTCTCGCAGATGCTCGAGCAGCAGCTGCGCGACAAGTACGAGTACGCGGGGGACAGCACGGCGCGCAAGGCCGGCGAAGAGGGCCATGGCAAGTACAAGGTGCGGGTCATCGGGTTTGCCAAGCTGATGGGCGACCTGAGCGACGGGCTGGTCCAGGTGATGATGTTCTTTGCTCTGGCGGTGCTCACGTCGCTGGTGATCATCTTCCTGTACACCCGCTGTGTGCGCAGTACCTTGCTGGTGGTGTTCTGTTCGCTCACGGCGGTGGTGTGGCAACTGGGTATCGTCGGCTGGCTGGGCTATGCCATTGACCCTTATTCAATCCTGGTGCCGTTCCTGATTTTCGCCATCGGCGTGTCCCATGCGGCGCAGAAGATGAACGGCATCATGCAGGACATTGGCCGTGGCACGCACCGGCAGGTCGCCGCGCGTTACACCTTCCGCCGCCTGTTCGTGGCCGGGGTCACTGCGTTGCTGGCCGACGCCGTGGGCTTTGCCGTGCTGATGTTGATCGACATCCCGGTGATCAAGGACCTGGCAATCACCGCCAGTATTGGTGTCGCGGTGCTGATCTTCACCTCGTTGCTGTTGATACCGGTGGCGTTGTCCTACGTCGGCGTGGGCCGCAAGGCCGCCGCACGGGCGCTGCGCATCGACCAGCGCGCTGCCGAGCACCGCGGCTTCGGCAAACTGTGGGATGCGCTCGACCGCTTCACCACGCGCAAGTGGGCCACGGGCGCCGTGCTGGTGGCCACGCTGATGGGCGTGGGTGGGTTCTGGGTGAGCCTGCAGTTGAAGATCGGTGACCTCGACAGCGGGGCGCCAGAGTTACGCGCCGATTCCCGCTACAACCGCGACAACGCCTACATCACCCAGCATTACGCGCTGTCCAGCGACCTGTTCGCGGTGATGATCAAAACCCCGCCGGAAGGCTGCCTCAGCTACCAGACGCTGATGCTTGCCGACCGCCTGGCCTGGGAGCTGCAGCAGTACCCGGGCGTGCAGACCACGGTGTCGCTGGTGAATGCCGTGCGCCAGATCACGGCGGGCTCATTCGAGGGCAACCCGAAGATGAGCAGCCTGCAACGCAACCAGGACATGCTCAACTACGCCGCCCAGCAAGCGTCGGTCAATGCGCCGGAGCTGTTCAACACCGACTGTTCGATGATGCCGGTGATCGCCTACCTCAAAGACCACAAGGCCCAGACCCTGGACGACGTGGTGGCCATCGCCGACCGCTTTGCCCGCGATAACAGCAGCCCCGACCGCCAGTTCATGCTCGCGGCCGGCAGTGCCGGCATCGAGGCGGCAACCAACATTGTGGTCCGTGAAGCCAACCGCACCATGTTGCTGTTCGTCTACCTGGCGGTGACGCTGTTCTGCCTGATCACTTTCCGCAGCTGGCGGGCGACCCTGGTAGCGCTGTTGCCGCTGGTGCTGACCTCGGTGCTGTGCGAGGCCTTGATGGTGGTGATGGGCATTGGCGTGAAAGTGGCCACGTTGCCGGTAATCGCCCTGGGCGTCGGCATTGGTGTGGATTACGCCTTGTACCTGCTCAGCGTGCAGCTGCATTACCAACGCCAAGGTCGTTCGCTGGGCGAGGCCTACCAGAACGCCGTGGCCTTCACCGGCCGGGTGGTGGGGCTGGTCGGCATTACGCTGGCGGCGGGGGTGGTCGGCTGGGCGTGGTCGCCGATCAAGTTCCAGGCCGACATGGGCATCCTGCTGACCTTCATGTTCCTGTGGAACATGTTCGGCGCCCTGGTGCTGATCCCCGCGCTGTCGTACTTCCTGCTGCCGGACAAACGCTTTGTCGCGGCTGCGCCCCAACCCTGCGCGCCTACCGCGCCGCCGGGTGAGCAGGTGAGCGAACCCCGGGCGCACACACGGATGAGCGCTTGAGCGCCCTATTAGTTGAAACGAACACGGAAACTGGAATCTACCTTCATGGCCAAGACAAAAATAATGCCGCCGGCAGCCGGTGCCTATGCCTACCCCTTGCTGATCAAGCGCCTGCTGATGTCGGGGGTTCGGCAGCATCCTGAGCAGGAGATCGTCTACGCCGACAGGCTGCGCTACACCTACCGCGACCTCGACCAGCGGGTTCGGCGCCTGGCCAATGTGTTGCGTGCTGCCGGGGTGCAGGCGGGCGACACCGTGGCGCTGCTGGACTGGGACAGCCACCGCTCGCTGGAGTGCTTTTTTGCCGTGCCGATGCTGGGCGCCGTGCTGCACACAGTGAACGTGCGGCTATCGCCGGAGCAGGTCGCCTACACCATGAACCATGCGCAAGACGACCTGGTGCTGGTACACGACGATTTCGTGCCGCTGCTGGAGCAGATTCAGGGCCAGCTGGGCACGGTGCGAGGTTACCTGCAACTGACCGACGAACAGGCCACGGCCACCACGCTGCCAGTGCTGGGCGAGTACGAGGCGCTGCTGGCCAGTGCCAGTTGCCAGGCCGAGTTCGACGACTTCGACGAGCACTCGGTGGCCACGTTGTTCTACACCACCGGCACCACGGGCAACCCCAAGGGGGTGTATTTCTCCCACCGTCAGTTGGTGCTGCACACCCTCAACGAACTGGGCACCTTTGCCGCTTACGACGGCCAGCCGCTGTTGCGTTCGAGCGACGTGTACATGCCGATCACGCCGATGTTCCATGTGCACGCCTGGGGTGTGCCGTACGTGGCCACGGTGCTGGGGGTCAAGCAGGTGTACCCGGGGCGCTACGAGCCGAACACGCTGGTCCGGCTGTACCGCGACGAGGGGGTGACGTTCTCGCACTGTGTGCCGACCCTGTTGCAGATGATGCTGGACTGCGAGCAAGGCCGGCACACCGATTTCAGCCGCTGGAAGATTCTGCTCGGTGGCAGCGCGCTGACCCACGGCCTGGCCCGTCAGGCTAGCGAGCGCGGCATGCTGATCTACAGTGGCTACGGCATGTCGGAGACCTGCCCGCTGCTGACCCTGACCCACTTGCGCGAAGAAGACTTGGCCTTGCCCATGGGCGAGCAGGTCGCGCAGCGCATCAGGACCGGCGCCCCGGTGGCGATGGTCGACTTGCGTATCGTCGATGCGCAAGGCAACGACATGCCACACGACGGTGAGTCGCTGGGGGAAATCGTGGTGCGCTCGCCCTGGTTGACCCAGGGCTACCTGCACGAACCGCAGAAAGGCGCCGAGCTGTGGCAGGACGGCTGGCTGCACACCGGTGACATGGGCTCGATCGACCGCCACGGCGTGCTGGAGATCAAGGACCGCATCAAGGACGTGATCAAGACCGGCGGTGAATGGATCAGCTCGCTGACCCTGGAAAACCTGATCAGCCAGCACCAGGCGGTCAGCGCCGTGGCGGTGGTCGGCATTCCCGATGAACAGTGGGGTGAGCGGCCGATTGCCCTGGTGGTCCGCGCGCCCGGTGACAGCCTTGACCAGCCGATGCTCGAAGCGCACCTCAAGCAGTTCGTCGACCGGGGCCAGATCAACAAGTGGGCGATCCCCCGGCAGGTGCACTTCGTTACTGACATCCCCAAGACCAGCATCGGCAAGATCAACAAGAAGCTGATTCGCGAGATGCACATGGGGGTGTAGAGGAACAGTCTGTAGCAAGCCCCCAATCCTGTGGGAGCAACTGTCTTGCGCAATTTCTAAAAATTGACGTGGGAGCGGGCTTGCCCCGCGAATGGGGCTACGCGGTGCATGGCACCGGCTTCGCCGGTGTTCGCGGGGCAAGCCCGCTCCCACGTGCGTTAATTTTTAGAAATTGCGCAGACAGTTGCTCCCACAGGTCCCTGCTAAACCAATAAGTTATGTGCTGTCCTATGGAAGCCGGCTAAACCAATGAAGTCTATTTTTGTGTAGGGATTGGACTGCCCCTCCAGAACCTGCACAATTGTCGGCTTTTTCGCGACAGGAAGCCGCCATGCAACGGATTGTGATTCTGGGAAATGCCGGCAGTGGTAAATCCACCCTTGCTCGTGCCGTGGGCAAGCGGCTCGGCGTGCCGGTGGTTCACCTGGATACCCTGTTCTGGGAGCCCGGCTGGGTCGAACCGGATGCCGAGCAGTTCCGCCAGCGGGTCGGCGAGGCGACAGCAGGGGACAGCTGGGTGTGTGAAGGCAACTACGCCCGGCGCACATTCGACCTGCGCTTGCCCCGTGCCGACCTGGTCATCTGGCTCGATACGCCCCGGCTTACCTGTTTCACCCGGGTGATCCTGCGCAGCGTCATGAACCGGCCCCGTCCAGACCTACCCGCCGGTTGCACAGAGAAACTCGACCGGGCGTTCCTGACTTTCCTGAACTTCGTGTGGAACTTCGATCGCGGCTACCGCCCAGGCATCGAGGCGCAGCGCCTGGCGAAAGGGCCGCAGGTGCCTGTCGTGCACGTGCGTGGCAGCCAACAGATTGGCGCATTTCTCGACAGCTTGCCGGCTGCCGGCGTGCTGGCGTCAGGCGGGCAGTAGCGCACGCATCGCAGCGGTCACGGCGAGGGCGAGCAGCATCACTGGCAAGATTGAAAACCGTGAAGCGGCATAAGCGGTAAGTGCCAGGGCGATGAGGTCTGCGGGGTGGCCAGAAACGAAGGCGGGCGCGATCACGGCAACCAGCACGCAGCCAGGGGCGGCGTTGAGCACCTGGGTGGATGGCTTGGCCCACAGGTACGCGCTGACCAGACCGGCCAGCGTGCCCGCCAGCACGTACCCGCCACCGGGAATCAGCAGGTAGAACAGCCCTGCAGTCACCAGGCTGAACAGCCAGGGCAGGGCGGCGTGCACCCCTTTCCACAGGCCCTTGAGCAGTACCAGCAAGACGGCGGCAAACGCCGTGCCCAAGCCGTAGGGGTGCAGGTCGCCCAGCAGCGGCCCGATCAACGCGCCGAGCGTGATGAAGCTGACCCAGGCCACCCACTGACACCCCCTCGAAGAAGTGGCGCCGGTGCGCGGGCTCGATTGCGGTGGTGGCTCGGTGGACGCGGCAGCGGGGCATTCGCGTTCTGGCGTTGCAGGGGGATCTTCAACTACGGATTCAAGGGCATTCATGGTCACCTCCAGTGGGGGCAAATTATTCCAATGAATCGCTGAAATCGGGTTGCGTAGTGGCTCTACTGGCGTGATTATTCGGCATCTGCTGCCGAAATATTCCAATCAAAGGTTTTCAATGCCAATCAAGCTCGACGCCATCGATCGACGTATCCTGCGGGCGCTGCAACGCGACGGCCGCCTCCAGAACCAGGAACTGGCCAAACAGGTGGGGTTGTCGCCCTCACCGTGCCTGCGGCGGGTGCGCCTGCTGGAAGAAGCCGGCGTTATCGAGCGCTATGTGGCGCTGGTGGACCCGGCCAAAGTGGCGCTGGGCCTGACCTTGTTCGTGCGGGTGTGGCTCAAGCGCCAGGACCAGGACACCACCGATGAGTTCGTCGAGGCCGTGCGGCTGCTGCCCGAAGTGGTGGAGTGCCACGTCATGGCGGGCGACTGCGACTTGCTGCTACGAGTGGTAGCAGCGGACCTTGAGGCCTATCGCCGCTTCCAGATCGCTCACTTGACCAGCCTGAGTGTGGTGCAAAACGTCAAGACCGAAGTGCCCATGGAGAAAATCAAGCTCACCACCGAGTTGCCGGTGTAGGCGGGCTTCGATTCGCAACGCGCCAGGCATTCTTGGCCTAGAGTTAGCGGCACGTGCGATGGCGCAATGCAATTAATTGCCAGTCGCCACAACTATTTCCCTCGGCAAATGTCACTTCTCGGAGCCGGTACGAATTATGGGGCACCGGCCACGCATTTTACGGAGCTAACTCGACATGGCAGCACTGCAAAACAGTACGTTGGAAGCGATTGTCAGCAATCAGGCGCAGCTGCTGAGTGAGTGGCACGCCGCACTCGAAGCCAACGGGGCGACGCGGAACATCCGCGAACAGGACCTGCGCCAGGAAACCCGTGAATTCCTCCAGTTGGTGGTCGACGGCTTGCGCAATGAAAGCGGCACCAACATCGCTGCCGAAGGCTGGGAAGAGACACGCCGCTTCCTCGAGAAGCTGTCTGCCAGCCGCGCCCAGGTGGGCCAAGAGTCCCATCAGACCGCGTTCTTCATCTTTGCGCTGAAGGGCCCGCTGTTCAACTTGCTGCAAGCCCATTACCGCGAGCAGCCGCAGCTGCTGGCCGAGCAGCTGTGGGAGATTTCGTCGCTGTTCGATGCCTTTGGCCTGCACACCATTCGCACCTACCAAAAGAATCGCGAAGCCGTGATCAAGCGTCAGCAGGAAGAGCTGCTGGAGCTGTCGACCCCCGTGGTCAAATTGTGGGAAGGCGTCCTGGCGTTGCCACTGATTGGCACCCTGGACTCCCATCGCAGCCAGACCGTGATGGAGTCGCTGTTGCAACGCATCGTCGACACAGGCTCCGAGATCGCCATCATCGACATCACGGGCGTGCCAACAGTCGATACCTTGGTGGCCCAGCACCTGCTCAAGACCGTGACCGCCATCCGCCTCATGGGCGCCGACTGCATTATCAGCGGCGTGCGCCCGCAAATTGCGCAAACCATCGTGCACCTGGGCCTGGACCTGGGCACGCTGACCACCAAGTCCAACCTCGCCGATGCCCTGAAGCTGGCGCTGGCGCGCCTGGGTACCGCTGCTGGCGAGCGGGGCTGAGCCCATGGAGCGAATCCCCATATTGCAAATGGGCGAGTTCCTGCTGGTGACCATCCAGGTCGATATGCATGACCAACTGGCGCTGCGCCTGCAGGACGACCTGACCGATCGCATCGAACACACCTCGGCCCGTGGCGTGCTGATCGACATCTCGGCACTGGACATGGTCGACTCGTTCATCGGCCGCATGATTGCCACTATCTCGGGGCTGTCGCGCATCATGGATGCCGAGACCGTGCTGGTCGGCATGCAGCCGGCGGTGGCGATCACCCTGGTGGAGCTAGGGCTGACCCTGCCGGGTGTCAGCACCGCGCTCAATGTCGATCGCGGCATGCACCTGTTGCGTAAGCGGGTAGGCCACTCATGAGCACCCGCGAGCGTGGCAGCCAGCCGGTACGTATCGAGCAGGACGTGGTACTGGCCCGCCAATTGACGCGCAAGATCGCCAGCGATTGCGGCATGCGCCTGGTCGACTTGACCAAACTGGTCACCGCCGTCAGTGAGCTTGCCCGTAACACCGTGGTGTACGGCGGGGGCGGCGACATGGACTGGGAGGTCATCGAAGAGGCCGGCCGTGTCGGCGTACGCCTGGTGTTCCGTGACGAAGGGCCGGGTATTGCCGACATCAAACTGGCCCTGACCGATGGCTGGACCTCCGGCGGCGGCCTGGGCCTTGGCCTGACCGGCGCACGACGCCTGGTCGACGAATTTGAGCTGGACACCGCGCCCGGGCAAGGTACCCGGGTAATGATCACCCGATGGATATGAGCCTGAGCGCAAGCCTGACCCAGGTGCTGCGCCTCGACGATGCCAGCCAGGTCGGTCACGCCCGACGCGTGGTGCAGAAACTTGCCGAACAACAGGGCTTCGATGCCGCCGATGCAGGCCGGGCAGCCCTCGTCGCCACCGAACTTGCCAGCAATGTGCTCAAGCACGCCGCACGCGGCGAACTGCACCTGCGCGTGCTTGCCCATGGCGAACAGCCTGGCATCGAGTTGCTGGCGGTAGACCGCGGCCATGGCTTCGACCTGGCCAACTGCCTGGTCGATGGCTATTCCACCGGGGGCACCCAAGGTATCGGCCTGGGCGCTGTGAGCCGCCTGGCACAGGTATTCGATGTGCACACCGACGCACAAGGCGCGGTGGTACTGGCGCGGGTCTATAAACAAGACGGCACGCCCAAGGACATTCGCCTGGGCGTCAGCCAGCATTCATTGCATGACGACCCAGCCTGTGGCGATACGTGGCACGTGACCCTCGGCGAGCAGCGCGTGAGTGCCTTGTTGATCGACGGCCTGGGCCATGGCGAAGAAGCGGAACGCGCCGCCAAGGCAGGCGCGCAGGCTTTTGCCCAAAGCCCCTTCAGCGCGCCCCAGCAGCTGCTGGGCGAGTTGCACCATGCCATGGCCGGCACGCGCGGCGGGGCCGTCGCGATTGCCCAGTACGAGGGTGCGCGCGACAGTGTCGCGTTCATCGGTATCGGCAACATCGGCGCCACCCTGGTCGGCGGCGAACGCCCGCGGGGCCTGGCCTCGCACCCCGGCATCGTCGGCGGGCAATACCGCAAAGGGCAAGTGTTCGACTACGCTCACGTGAAGGGAAACCTGTTGATCATGTTCAGTGACGGCCTGCAGTCCCGTTGGAACCTTCAAGCCTACCCGGGCCTCGTGCTCCGCCACCCAGCCGTGATCGCGGCGGTATTGCATCGCGACTTCTGCCGTGGGCGGGACGATGTGACCGTGCTGGTCCTCGATTTGGAGACGGTGCATGCCTGACGACAACCAGGCCGAGCAGGCTGCCTGCGTGGCACACCTGCAGGCCGAAAACCAAGCCCTGCGCGCAGAGCTGGAAGAAACCAACCAGGGTGTGCTGGCGCTTTACGCCGAGCTCGATACCCAGGCCGAACAGTTGCGCCAGGCATCGGACCTGAAAAGCCGCTTCCTTTCCTACATGAGCCACGAGTTCCGCACACCCCTGGGCTCGATCCTGAGCATCACCAGCCTGCTGGCCGACGAAGTGGATGGGCCGCTGAGCAAGGAGCAACAATTGCAGGTGGCGTTCGTCAGCAACGCCACGCGCGAACTCAGCGACATGGTCGACGACTTGCTCGACCTGGCCAAGATCGAAGCCGGTCGCATCACCATTTCGCCGGCCTGGTTCGACATGCTCGACCTGTTCGCTGCCTTGCGCGGGATGTTCCGCCCGATCGTCGACATGGGCTCGGTGGACCTCATCTTTGAGGAGCCACACGGGCTGCCGAAGATGTATACCGATGACAAGAAGCTGGCGCAGATTCTGCGCAACTTCATCTCCAACGCGCTGAAGTTCACCACCCGTGGCGAAGTGCGGGTGTCGGCGCACTTGCAGGGCAACGACCAGATTCGTTTTGCTGTGACCGACACGGGCATCGGCATCGCACCTGAGCTGCTAGGCGGGCTGTTCGAAGACTTCGCCCAAATCGACTCGCCGCTGCAGAAACGCCTGCGCGGCACCGGCCTCGGCTTGTCACTGTGCAAGCGCTTCGCGGCCTTGCTGGGCGGTGAAGTAGGGGTGGACAGTGTGCCGGGCGAAGGGTCGTCGTTCTTTGTCGTCATCCCGCTGGCGCTGGCCCAGGAGAGCGTTGATGAACCCTGACATTCGCCTGCTAATTGTCGACGACAACGTCGCCACGCGTTATGCGCTGCGTCGGCGCCTGGCCCTGCATGGCTACCAGGTGCTGGAGGCGGGCACCGGTGGCGAGGGGCTGGCCATGATCGGCAGCGAGCAGATAGACGGGCTGATCCTCGACGTCAACCTGCCGGACATGAGCGGTTTCGATATCGTCCGGTTGCTGCGCGCGGACCCTGAGACTGCATTGTTGCCGGTGATTCACGTGTCGGCGGCTTCGATCCAGACCGGCGACATCATTACCGGGCTCGATGCCGGTGCCGACGCTTACCTGGTGCATCCAGTGGACCCGGATGTGCTGGTGGCGACCCTGCGGACCCTGATGCGGGTGCGCGATACCGAGCGGGCGCTGCGTGCAAGCGAGGCCAACTTTCGGGAAATCTTCACCAATGTCTCGGCACCCATCGCCGTGCTCGATGCCGAGCTCAAGGTGCATGAGTGCAACCATGCATTCGCCCAGCTGACCCAAGACAACCGTAACCCCAAGGCGCTGCAGGAGTGCTTTGTCGACGGTCAGCAAACCGCCATCGCCGCCTTGCGCCAGCACCTGGCCGCTGGCCAGCGCTGGCGTGGCACGCTGGGCATGAGCGTGCACGGCCAGCCACGGGACACCGAGTGGCAGCTTTCGCCCTACCGAGCGCCAGGGTTCTGCCTGGTGTTCGTCGAGGACGTCACCGAACACCGCCACCGCGAACGCTCGCACCTGGCACGCCTGGATGACGCCAACACCCAGCTGGCGCGAGAAATGGCGCAGCGGGCGCAGACCGAGGCGCAACTGCTGCAGTTACAAAAGATGGACGCCTTGGGCAGCCTGACAGGGGGGATTGCCCATGACTTCAACAACCTGCTGACCGGCATCATCACCAGCCTGGAGCTGATCCGCAAACGGGTGGCGCAGAACCGTCTGGAAAAGATCCCGAGTTACGCGGACGCCGCGCTCAGTTCAGCCATGAGCGCCGCCTCGCTGACCCACCGGCTGTTGGCATTTGCGCGCCAGCAGCCGTTGGACACCCGCCCGGTGGACATCAACGAGCGCGTGCGCTCGCTTGAAGAGCTTATCACCCGCACCATCGGCGAACGGATCGTGCTGGTACTGGAGCTTTCCAGCGAGCCGACCATCGCCCTGGTCGACCCGATCCAGCTGGAGAGTGCGGTGCTCAACCTGGTGATCAACGCCCGCGATGCCCTGGCCAAAGGCGGGCATATCTGGGTCAACACCGCGGCGAGCTGGTCGCATGGCAACCCTTACCTGCAGGACGGCCCCTATGTGGCGGTGAGCGTGCGCGATGATGGCGGCGGCATCGAACCGGAGGTGCTGGAGCGGGTGTTCGACCCGTTCTTCACCACCAAACCGGTCGGCCAAGGGACCGGGCTTGGGCTATCGACCATCTATGGCTTCGCCCGCCAGTCGGGTGGGCATGTGTCGATCTGCAGCGTGCCAGGGCAGGGGACCGAGGTGACGTTGATGTTGCCGGCCAGCAGCCACCAGGTCACCTGTGAGGCACAGGTGCCACAATTGGACCAGCGCGGCGCTGGCGAGCATGTGCTGGTGGTAGAAGACATGGCCTCTGTGCGCCTGTCGGTTGCAGAAGTGCTGGCCGACGCGGGTTATCGCTGCACCCTGGCCGAGACCATCGAGCAAGCGCTGGACCACCTGCGCGAAGACGCCGACATCGAGTTGTTGCTGACCGATGTCGGGCTGCCGGGCATGAGTGGGCGCGAACTTGCCGACATGGCGCGTACTTACCGCCCTGGGCTGCCGGTCTTGTTCATGACCGGTTACGCCGAGACGGCGCTGGATCGGCAGGCATTTCTGGAAACGGGGATGGACCTCTTGATCAAACCCTTCCAGATTGGTGATCTGCTCGACAAGGTGCGACTTAGCCTTGGCTAGCACAACTCGATGTGCGGTCATGACATGAGGGGGATTTTAAAGTTGGCATGAAAATCTCATGCCTAACCGTTATGCGACCCATCCTGTCGACCTGTACACAACTTCCCACGCCAAAAAGAGCATAAGGGGGCTTCATGAGTTGTCTGATTTGCGCTGGACATGCTGATTCCGTCGAATGCCCGCTCGGGTGGGAAGAGCGACGCTGCTCGCAATGCGGGTGTTACAGAATGTCTCAATCACTGATTCTAGTGATGATGGAGGAGGGGCAGATTTTCGATACCGAGCGCATGCGGGCGTGGCTTGCCGCCCGGCGAGAGGAGGTATCCATACCCTCTATCGAACACCATCAGGCCATCTTGGTGAGTTGAGCAGATGACCTGCCATGTGTTCGGCGCGCATGAGCGGCGGGGTTAGACTGATTTCGTTGTTGCATCAGGGCAATGCGCGGTGTAAACCACAGTGCTGACGCACTGGCGAAAGCGCTTCAGCGTGCATCTTTATCTCGTTTCTGGAAATAGTCCCCATGCAGCATCAATCTCCCGACGAAACCATTCGCGCCGCGTTGCAGAAGTCGCATGCCAGGCTCCGGCGGCAGCACGAACTGGTCGTCGAGTACGGCGTCATGTCACTGAAGTCGTCTAACCTGGATGCGCTGCTGACGCTGGCGTGCGATGTCGTGGCCAAGGGCATGGAGACGCCATTCGCCAAGGTGCTCACGCCGGTGGCGGACAGCGACGAGTTTTTGCTGTCCCATGGCGTGGGTTGGGATGAGGCCGACATCGGGCATGCCACGGTGGGCGGGGACATTGCCAGCCCCGCAGGCTATGCCATTTCCACCTACCGGCCAGTGCTGTCGAACCACCTGGGGCAGGAGCAACGCTTCAGAACCCCTTCATTGCTTAAAAAGTACGGCATCGAGCGTGCGATCAACGTACCCATTCGCGGGCCATCCGCCCCGTTCGGCGTGCTCGAAGCCGACAGCAGCAATGGCGAAGACTTCATCGAAAGCGACCTGGTGTTCCTGGAGGGCATCTCCAACGTCATCTCCATGGCGGTCGAGCGAATTTCTGCAAGCTCGGAGATGCATTCGTCCGACCCTTATTCGGAGAGCGTGCTCAACGCCAGCCCCGATTGCGTGAAGATCCTGTCCGCGAGCGGCGACATAGAATTCATGAACGATGCCGGCATGTGCCTGATGCACATTGGCGACCTGGCACAGGTTCGCGGTGTGGCGTGGTCGCAGCTATGGCCTGACGAATCCCGAAACCTGGTGCTGGAAGCGATCAGTAAAGTCACAGGCGGCGAGTCGACCCGGTTCGAGGCTTTTTGCCCAACCCAGCAACAGGAGCCTAAGTGGTGGGACGTGACGGTTGCGCCGATTTTTGGCGAGCAAGGGGACTTTCAAAAGATGATCGCTGTTTCACGCGACATCACCGAGCGACGTCATCATGAAGCCCAGCTGCTGTCGTTGATCGACGCGCAGAACATCAAGCTGAGCAAAAGCGACCTGTACCTGGAAGAAATCCATCACCGGGTCAAAAACAGCCTGCACCTGGTCAACACGTTGCTGTTGCTGCAGGCGAACATGGCCCAGGATGAAGCGGTAAAGCTGCAGCTTGAGACGGCGGCGACTCGGGTATTGACCATCGCCAGCGTGCACGAGCGGCTTTATCAGAACGCCGAGGCCCAAGCCGTGCGGGCCTGTGACTACCTTGCGGCGTTATTGGGTGATCTGGGCAAAGCCTTGGCCGAGCGCAGAATCTTGCTCAACGCGGACACGTTCATCCTACCCGCCGAACGGATGGCGCCACTGGGTTTGGTGATTTCCGAACTCATCACCAACGCCTTGAAGTATGGCAAAGGCACGGTAGAAGTCAGCGTGAGTGGCCAAGGGGATCATGCGCTGATCACCGTCACCGACGAGGGCGATGGTTTTCCGGAGTCCTACCCAAAACCAACGGGTACCGGCCTGGGTATGCGCTTGGTTAAAAGCTATTCGGGTTATGGCAACCAGGCGATCACGGTTGACCGTGCGCAAGCAAAAAGCACGATCCATGTGCGTTTCAAACTTTAGCCCCAGGGCCGTATTGCCACCCCGGGGCCAAAGGCATCAGCGGTCTTCATCCCGTTGCTGAGCATCCCCTTGGTCGGCCTGGCCACCCATGCGGCCCTTGTCCGCGGGGTCTTGGCGGTTGGCTTGGTCAGTGCCGGGCTGCCCACCTTGGCGCCCCGTGTCAGTTGAGCGGTCCCAGTCCTTGTTCATCTTGTCTTCAGGTTTCTGTCCTGGTTGCTGGCCGCCTTTCTGTTTGTCGGGCATGTCGCCCCCGGCACCCTGGCCGCCTTTCTGACCGGCATCGCCGGCACCGGTATTGGCGTTGCCGCCTTGGTTTGCACCCCAGTCTTGATTGTTCGCCATGACTGCATACCTCTGTTCACACACAGGAAGGTCTGTGTTCAGTTGTGACTTCGGGGCATTCTTGGGCGGTGCATTTATTGTTGGGGATTCTGACAAAACGCCTGAACAACCGCCGGCCCGGTATTTATGGCTCCAATAATCCTGAGCTTTTTGGGTTTAACCGCATTCTTTGCATGAGCCAGCTTGAGTCTTTCCCATATGCAGACTAATACTAAAGAACTGCCGGAGAGGGCTGATCATGCACATGCGCTTCGTTGTGGTTCCCGCGGTACCTCGCCATAAAGAGATCTTCCCTCGGCGCATTGGTTTTCCCAGTGCCTTGGGGGAGGGCTATGACCTTTACGATACACAAGAGAAAGTGCGGCTCAGCCTGAGCTTTTCGACACGCGCCGAGGCGGAGTTCGAATGTGCGTGCCGCAATGAGTTCCAGGGTAACGATGACGCGAACTTCGTCGGGATTGGATGAGCGCATGCAGAAACAGGCAGGTCTGCCTGTTTCTGCATCAATGTAGGCCTTATTGGCCGGCGGCCAGCAGGTTGTCGCGGGTCTGTTGCTCAACGGTGTTCTGGATCTCACGTGCCAGGGCCTTTACATCATGCTGGGCAATTTCCTTGGGCATGACCTGGAACCCGATCGAGTTGTACAGCCGGCCCCAGGCAGCTTGGGCGTCGGAGTAGGCCGCTTCGCGCTGGTAACGTGACAGCAGCAGGCGGCCTTCGGCGCGGATCAGTTCCAGTTCGCTACCCAGCGCGGCACTGCGCGACGACTGCGCGTAGTTGAGCAGGCTCTGGTCCACCCGCAGGCTCTCGTCGGCAAACTCCACCTCCTGGCGCGCCAACTGGTAGCGCAGCAGGCCAACGCGGACCTGGGTGAGGATTGCCATCGACAGGGCCGTGCGGCGCATGTCGTCGGTTTTCTCCTGGCTTTTCTCCGCCGCGGTGATGTCCGGGTATTGCAGCAGGCGTAGCAGGTTCATCGAGACATTGATACCGGTCTGGTTCCAGTCGCTGTTGTACAGGTACTTGTTGGAGTCGTACTCGTAGCCATAGTTGAAGCTCACGTTAGGCCACAGTTGGGCCTTGGCGATCTTCAGGTCGTTCATGCTCACGCGTTTGCGGTACCACTCTTCCATGATTTCCGGGCGGCGTTCCAGCGACAGGCGCTCCAGTTGCTCGACGTTGCTTTTCAGCTGCGGCAGCGGCGGTTCGCTGGTATCGGCCAAGACCATGCGGGTATTGGGCGGTAGCGACATCAGCGCGGCCAGTTCGGCGCGGGCGAACTCCAGGTCCTGGCGACGCACGGTGAGCATGTACACCGAATCGAGCAGGGCGCGCTGGTAGGCGAGGATGTCCTGGCGTGGCAGCAGGCCTTTGCCCTCGGCTTCACGGGCCGACGTCAGGGCGCGGTGGGTGCGCATCAGCAGGCCGTCCACCTGGGGCAGCAGGCGCTGCGCGCCAAGGGCGCGCCAGTAGGCGTTGCGCACGTCCTGCAACACATTCTGCGCGACTTTTTCACGGCGCTCTTCGGCCATCAGAATTTGGTCATTCTTCTGCTGCGTGCGGAAGTAGGCGACCCCGAAGTCCAGCAGGCTCCACGACAGCCCGAGGCTGTAGAGGGTGCGGTAGCGCTCTTCGGACGTGGACGGGCGCAAGCTGACCTGACGGTCCTCGATGCCGATCGATGTGCCACCGGAATCGTTGTTACGCCCGGCGTAACCGGCCGAAGCGACCAGGCGCGGCAGCATCTCGTGGCTGGAGACATCGCGCAGGTCCGACGCCAGCGCGCTTTCCAGCAGCTTCAGGCGGTAGTCGAGGTTGTACTTCAACGCCCGTGCCGAGGCTTCGTAGAAGGTGATTGGCCCGTTCACCGGCTCCTGTTCCTTGTACATCCGCGCCTGGTCTTCGATCACCCGCTGGCGCATTTCGTCCTCGGTGAACGGCTTGGGTTCGAAGGCCGAGCAGGCGCTGAGCAGGATGCTGACAGCGGTGAAGGTGCTCAGGCTTTTCAATGTTGATACTGACATAGGCAGTCCTTGATCCTTCCGTGAAATAGGCATCAGCTTCATGGGGCATTGCTGCCGCGGCGCTGGGCGGCTTCGCGCAATTGCGCACGGAAGCCGTGCGCAGGCTGTGGCGTTTGCTCCGGTGGCGCCGCCATGTCAGTGGGCAGCGGTGCCCACAGCGAAGGGTCCGGCAGCAGGCCATCGGCGGTCAGGCTGATGACCCCGTGGCGGCCGTCGACCCAATCTTGTTCCTGCGCGCTGCCGCGCCGGCTCTCGGCCACAGCGCGGGCAACGAACTGGCCATGGACCTGGCCAAGTTGGCTGCCGAGCGACTGGCTTTCGATTTCGGGGGTGGCGAACAGGCGCACATCGCTGCCGTCGGCGCCCCAGGCGGACAGGGTCAGAGTTTCGTCGACCCGCTGCACCACCGGTGCCACGAAGATCGCCGGGGTCACGTCTGGCAGTGGCTGCGACGACAGCCCAGTGCGGCTGTCGCGGTCCACGTACGGCCCTGGCGGGATGTACGGGGTGGAGATATCCAGGGTGATGGTCAACTGGGCCTGGTCGGTGGCACCTGCCAGGTCGCTGAGCGTGTAGGTGAAGTAGTCCTTGAGCACCTGCCCCAGGCCGGCCACCGCCAGCACGTCGCGGTTGCTCAGGTCGATGGTGTAGGTGTAGCTGCCATCGGCGTTCAGCACCAGGGTGCCGTACTGGCCTTTGATGGGCTGGCCGATGACGCCGACAGTGCCGCTACCGGCCTCCTGGCCGCTGCGGATGCCGGTCACGCTCAGCCCGTCGCCGCCGTCTACATCGCTGTCATTGGGCAGCACGTTGCCGCTGGTGTGCGGTGCCGGCACCTGATCGCTGGCGGTGTTGCTGTCGTCGCGGGCCACCGGGTTGTCGTTGGCGCCCTGGATGGTCACGGTCAGGCGGGCATCGGCAGTGATGCCTGCAGTGTCGCGCATGCGGTAGGTGAACACCTCCCGCAGCGATTCGCCGGCGCTGCGCATGGCCTGCACGGTGGGGTTGGTATTGTCGACGACATATTGGTAGCTGCCGTCGGCAGTGATCAGCAGCGTGCCATAGAGACCCTGCAGCACCTGCCCGGCAGACGCGGTCTGGCCATTTTCGCCGGTGTATTGCAGCACCGTCTTGGTCTCGCCGTACTGCACGCCGTCGACATCGGTGTCGTTATCCAGCACGTTGCCGCGGGGGTCGACGCCAGCCGTGCCGTTGTTCACGCCGCCGGCCTCCACTGCGATGGCGGTATCGTCATTGGCCACGGGGTAATCGTTGCGGCCGTCGATGGTGATGGTCAGCAGGCCGTTGGCGGTGCCGCCCCAGAAGTCGGCCAGTAAGTAGGTGAAGTTGTCTACCAGGGTCTGGCCGCTGACGCGCAGTTGCTGAACGGCCTGCAGGCTGTTGTCCAGCACGTAGAGCCAGGAGCCGTCGCCATTGAGCGTGAGATCGCCATACTGCCCGCGCAGGGTTTGCCCGACCAGGCTGGCATTGCCCGGCAGCGGGCCGTCGCCACTCCAGAACGCCAGCACTTCGAGGGTTTCCGGGAACAGGATGTTGACGGTGTCCGGGTCGCTGTCATTGTCCATCACGTTGCCGCTGGGGTTGCTGCCGGGGATGTTGTTGTCGACACCGCCGGCCTCCACGGCCAAGCCCTGGTCGGGGCCGGCAATCGGCGGCTGGTTTTCGCCGCGGATGAAGACGGTCAAGGTCGCGGTGTCACTCAGCCCGCCGCCGTCGGTGACTTGGTAGGTATAGCGCTGGATGACGAAGCCCAGCGGGCCGAGGGCAATGATTTCGGGGTCGTTGGAGTTGACCACAAAGCGGTAGCTGCCGTCGGCGTTGAGGGTGAGGGTGCCGTAGGTAGTGGTGACGGTGGCGCTGCCGGTCAGCGGGTCGAGGGCCGGGTTGCTGCTTTCTTCGTCCAGGCCCACGGCGGTGACCACTTTGCTGTCGTTGGCATCGACATCGGTGTCGTTGTTCAGCACATTGCCGGTGGGATTGCGCCCGCCGCTGCCATCGTCGTCCACCGCCACGGCGTAGGCGAAGTCGTCGTGGGCCACTGGGGTGTCGTAGCGGCCTTCGAGGGTGATGTTGATCTGCGCTTGGGCGGCGGCGCCGTCGGTGTCGTGCATGCGGTAGGTGAACGTTTCGCGCAGTTGCTCGCCGGCCTTGAGCGCCTGCACGGTGGCCAGGCTGTCGTTGACGGTGTAGACGTAGTTGCCGTTGGCATCGATGCTCAGGGTGCCGTAGGTGCCGGCTACCAGGGTCGGGCCCGCAGACACCTCAATGAACGTGCCGCCTGCGGCGAGGGTGCCCAGGTAGATGCCATCGACTGTCTTGCTGTCGCCGGCATCGACGTCGCTGTCGTTGCTCAACGCGTTGCCGCTGCCCTGCTGGCCAGGCGTTGTGTTATTGGTGCCGCCCGCTTCGATGGCAATGGCGTTGTCATCGGCTGCGACGGGGGTGTCGTTGCGGCCATGGATGACCACGGTGAAGGTGGCCGTGACGACTTTGCCGTTGCCATCGCTGACGCTGTACTGGAACACCTCGGTCAGCCGATCGGCATCGGTGCGCAGGGCCTGGACCGCAGCGTTGCTGTTGTCCACCATGTAGCGGTAGTTGCCTTGGGCATCGAGTACCAGGCTGCCGTAGTTGCCAGCCAGGGCTTGGCCCGGTGTGCCATTGATGCCATTCGGGCTGACCACGGTGCTGACGCTCAGGGTATCGCCGTCCGGGTCGGTATACGCGCCCTGGATATTGCCGCTCGGATCCAGGCCGGGGCTTGTGTTGTTGGGCCCGCCCGCCTCGATGGCGTCAACCGTGACCGAGTTGACCACGGGTGGGTCGTTGACGCCGGTGACGGTGATCACCAGTTGCGCCTGGTCGGTCAGGCCACCGCTGTCGTGGATCTGATAGGTGAAGATCACGTCCAGGCTTTGCCCAGCCGTCAAAGCAAGGAGGGTTGGGTCTGCGCTGTTGACCTCGAAGGTGTAGCTGCCGTCCTCATTGAGGATCAACTGCCCGAAGTTACCACTGATCAGGCTGTTATCCGCCAGGCGGCCAACCGTACCGGTGATAGTGGCCGGCGCGCCGTTGGCCACTGGGGTGAGCGTGCCACCAGTGACTTCCAGGCCGCTGCGCACGCCATCGACTTTGAGCTGGGTCGCGGTGGGGTGGTCAAGGTTATCGACGTCCGTGTCGGCACCGACGCCGCCATCGCCGGTGATCACGTTACCGCTGGCGTTTACTGGCGCCGGGCTGCCATCGGTAGCGCCCGCGCTGGCCGTACCATGGTCGTCGACGGCCACCGGCGCATCGTTGGCGCCCTGGATAGTGATCACCAGCACGGTGACGGCGGTCAGGCCGTCGGTATCGACCACCTGATAGGTGAACTGCTCGACCAGCGTCTGGCCAGGGGAGAGCGCCTGCACGGTGGCGTTGCTGTTGTCGATGACGTAGCGGTAGCTGCCGTCGGCGTTGATGGTCAAGCTGCCGAAGCTGGC